>JAYTMM010000200.1:0-3429 GCA_043728555.1 Pseudobdellovibrionaceae bacterium | reverse complement strand
CTGGATAATGAATTTCGCAGTTCATGAACTAAAAAACCTAAATGTTGCAGTTCGCGATCTTCGTTAATTTTGACAGTAATAAATTGAAACGACGACACTGCTGATGCGATCGCGTAATCCAGACACATGTTTAATTCATTGAATTCTTTGGTGGATATATTTGCGTTCCGACGCTGAGCCAATTCGGTCACGGACTGGCACATGGCCCCGTAAGCATGAACGACATGTGAAACTGAATAATTTAATTTTTGCAGTTCTTTGCCATGGCCAGAAGCTCCAGCCAGAATATTTTTTTCAGATAATTCTGCATCCGGATTTTTAAGATAGGCAATCAGTTGTTCAAAAAATATTGGTAATCCCATTTTTAATTTTTCTGAACTGGGAAGTGAACCAGCTAATTTCAAAGTTTTTTCTTCGGCAAGTGCCAAAATTTCAGCTTGGTATTCTTGTAAAAATTCATATAACATAAGTGCTCCTATACGTGTAAAATAAATAAATAAATAAATAAATAAATAAATAAATAAATAAATAAATAAATATACTTTTCAAATTCCATCAGATAATCATTCAGGATAATGAATGGTCAAAAAACAAAAAACTCCTTTAAAAAAAATCAGCAACAAATTCAAAAATATATTCTGATTGTCGATGATTCTGTCGACAATCAGGAACTATTAACATTGCTGTTTGAATCAATTGGGTACAAGGTTGACCATGTCAGTAATGGTGCTGATGCGCTATCTTTATTATCGAACTGTAGCATAATGCCCGATTTGATTTTATTGGACTACCAGATGCCAGTCATGTGTGGTCAAGAATTCAGAAATCAACAATTACAAAATAAATCAATTCAAAAAATTCCAGTGATCGTCATGACGGGTGATGTAAATAATAATTTACACGTTGAAATGAAAAATCCATTTTACGTCATGATAAAACCATTGCAAATGAACGAGCTTATAAAAATTGTTTCTCAAGCTGTGAATTAATTTTTTTAAAATGAATTAAAATTTGACCCATTTTATGAAGACAAATGACACATGCTCTTGTGTTCAAATTTCTTACGAATTAATTGAGCCTTACTTATCAGTGGGCCAAATATTGCATCATCAGGAGCAGAGCTATATCCGAAGCTATATTCACAACTCAATACACAGCTCAATATATAAAAAAGGAATGCCATGCAAATTTCAAAAAATAATATGAATGGGATTGATGAAAGTCTGCGTATCAGTTGGATCTGGATTTTATCTTCAGGTTTGATGATTTTGTTTCTCGGAGTTTTGGCTTTCGGAAATTTAGCGCTGACGACAACTGTTTCTGTTTTCTATGTTGGAATTTTTATGATGCTTGGCGGAATCATTCAATTCATACATGCTTTCCAATTTAATAAATCGTCTAGTTTTTTTTATTTTCTTTTTAGCGGTTTAGTCTATACTTCAGCGGGAATTATAGCATTTGAAAATCCATTGCTTGCAGCGGCGACACTGACTTTGCTTCTGGCTTTTTCGCTGATCGCATCAGGGATTATTCGTATTTCATCCAGCTTTCAACTGAGTAAACAATTTGGTTCAGGTTGGATTTTATCTTCAGGTTTACTGACTTTGGTCGCCGGAATAATTTTTATGATCAATTGGTCAATCAACAGTCTGTGGTTGCTGGGTACGGTCTTGGCACTGGATCTGACTTTCTTAGGAGTTTCTACGATCATGTTGGCATTGAATTTAAAAAATACGCGGATGCGATCACTGCCGTACAATCGAACTATTGATTCAATGATTTGAATGATCTGATTTTTGAAAAACAAAGTGAGGGGGTTCTATGCCACGCACACCAATAGTTTTTATGGCCATCGCTTTTGCAAGTATTTTATTAGGAATCACGCAATTTGCGGGCATCCCATTCGAAGTTGGAAAAATGTTAATTGGTATTTTTCTTATTTTCGCATTGATTAGTTTTATTGTTTGTATGATTGCTGGCTGCAAGGCTTCGAGCACTTTACCATGATGATATTCATATGAGCTTTAAAATTATGACTTATAATATTCATAAAGGTTTCAATTGGAGCCAAAAAAAATATTTATTGTCTGACATGAAAGATTTAGTCATATTTTCAAAAGCACAAATTGTTTGTCTGCAAGAAGTTGTTGGTTTAAATCATTCTTATAAAGAAAAAGGATTCGTCGATTCTCAGCTTGAATATTTTGCTGATACAACGTGGCCTCATTTTTCGTACGCAAAAAACTCTATTCAAGCATCAGGTCATCATGGGAACTCGGTCTTAAGTCAATTTCCGATTACGAATTGGACGCAAAAAAATATTTCAACAAATTTATGTGAACAGCGCGGAATTTTATTTTGCCAAGTCATCGTGCCGACAGAATACACGGGTTTGCAGGATGTTATTTTAAATATTCTTTGTGTGCATCTGGATTTGTTTTCAGCAGGTCGAAACCAACAGTATGAAATGATTTATAATTTTATATTAGAACTTAATTTACTGGAATCAGATCCCCTAATTATTGCAGGTGATTTTAACGATTGGAATTTGCAAGCCAGTTTATTTTTTGAAAAAAAACTTAAAATGACTGAATCTTATCAGTTCGTACATAAAAAACATGCAAAAACATTCCCTTCGTTTTGGCCGAAGCTGTCATTAGATCGGATCTATGTTAAAAATTTGCGTGTACTGAGTGCTGAAGTTTTATTAAATCAAAGTTTACAACATCCGTCAGATCATTTGCCAGTTGTTGTTGATATCGAATTCAATGGAACATAATATTTCAACAACAGAAATTGAGCCACGTGCAGATTTTTTTATTGAAGGCGAACGATATTATAATTTTTATTTAAAATTAATTGATCAAGCTCAGGTTTGTATTCATTTACAAACATATATTTTTACGATGGACCACTTTGGTCAACAAGTACAAACGGCTTTAATTCGCGCTGCACGACGTGGAGTTAAGATTTATATCATTGTTGACGGTATCGGTTCAAATCAATATTCACGCAAAAGCGAACTTGAATTGCAAACTGAAGATATTTATTTTTGTCGATTTAATGGGGTCTCGTCGTTCAAATTTTTATATCAATGGGGACGGCGATTGCACCACAAAATATTGTTGGTTGATCAATTAAAAGCTATCGTCGGTGGAATCAATGTGACAACGTCTGGTTATAATCATCCACAGATTATGCAACAATTAGATTTTGCAGTTTATTTAGAAGGCTCTGTTGTTATTGATTTAGCCAGATGCTGTCAAAATATTTTTAAAAATTCGTTTGATTCAAAAATAAATATCAATTTGCAGCCTGTTCAGATGAATTTGCATAAATATAAAAAAAGCGATTTAAAAATTCAATTATCAATTAACGATTGGGCTCGTCAACGTTATCAGATCACAAATCAATATTTACATTTGTTAG
>JAYTMM010000199.1:0-1982 GCA_043728555.1 Pseudobdellovibrionaceae bacterium | reverse complement strand
TAGGCCTGATGAATTTAACGGAGAATTAGGACACATTACAGGCGCTGAATTAGTCACATTAGGTGAAGAATTAAATCAATTTCTTGAAAAAACAGATCGTAGCGAAGAAATCGTTTTTGTCTGCCGCAGTGGTGGCAGGTCAGGTCAAGCCACAGCAGACAGTCTAAAACTTGGTTATAAATTCACGGCCAATATGGTTGGCGGGATGATTCGTTGGAACGAGAAAAAACAACCTGTTGTTAGAGATTAATCGGAGTGCTCATGTATCAAGATTGGATCAACGCTGGAATCGGCGGAATTATTATCGGGATAGCAGTATCTTTAATGTTATTCATGAATGGACGAGTCACAGGAATTAGCGGAATCATTAACGGGGCTTTATCGCCAGTTAAAGACGATATGTTATGGCGAGTCTTGTTTATTGTAGGATTATTTACCGGTGGAATTACTTTAAAAATAATAAAGCCTGAGGTTTTCTTAAATGAATTACCAACCGAAACCTTAACGACTGTGGTGGCCGGTTTGTTAGTTGGTTTTGGTACAATCATGGGCAGTGGTTGCACCAGCGGCCACGGAGTTTGCGGAATCAGTCGATTATCAATGCGATCAATACTTGCAACAATAACTTTTATTATTGCAGGAATGGTGGTTGTGTATGCCTTCTAAAAATCTAACAGCTAAAAATTCGACAACAAAGAATGCTGTAGTTTCTTTTGTTGTCGGATTTATTTTTGCTATTGGCCTTGGTGTTTCAGGCATGACTCAACCTGCAAAAGTCATTGGATTTTTAGATTTATTTGGCAACTGGGACCCTTCGCTGATTTTTGTTATGGCTGGTGCGATAGCTGTACATTTTATTTTATTTAAATTAGCGACAAAAAGAGAATCACCAATGTTTTCCACACAGTGGGACATACCAAATAAAAAAGAAATTACTCCGGCATTGATCGTAGGTTCAATGATGTTTGGCGCAGGATGGGGGCTTGGTGGTTTTTGTCCTGGGCCTGCGATTACATCTTTAGCTAGTTTTGAATCACGACCATTTATTTTTGTCCTCAGTATGATTGCCGGCATGTTTTTATTTAGATTCGTCGACAAATTTTTAAAACTGCGAAAGTAGTCAGGAACACTTATGGAGCTGTTAGGTTATGTTGCAGCTATTATGATGGGACTTTCATTAGGCTTAATTGGCGGTGGGGGTTCAATATTAACTGTTCCAATTCTGGTTTATTTATTCAGTGTAAATCCTCTATTAGCAACCTCATATTCGTTATTTATTGTCGGGGCTACAGCGCTTGTTGGAAGTTTTTTAGCTTACAAAAAAAATGATGTTGATCTAAAAATAGCGTTACGATTTGCAGTGCCTAGTTTTATTGGCGTGTACACCATGAAAATGATTGTTCTTCCCCTGATCCCTGAAAACATTATTTCGATACAAAATTTTTATTTAACAAAAAATCTTTTGGTAATGATTGTTTTTGCTGTTCTTATGATTATCGCCAGTTTTGCTATGATTAAAGGTAAAATGAAATCAGAACAGAATTCCAATAATCTAAAAATCACGATACAAGGTTTTTTTGTAGGTTCTGTGACGGGGTTTGTTGGTGCTGGTGGCGGTTTTTTAATTGTCCCGGCGTTAGTTAATCTTTTAGGGCTTACTATGCGTTCAGCGATTGGCACGTCACTAACAATTATTTCTTTGAATTCACTTTTTGGTTTTGGTCTTTCAATTTATCAGGGCCTGCACGTCAATTGGCTAATAATACTCTATGTCTTAAGTGCGGCACTTGCTGGGCTTATAATTGGTTCTTATTATTCAAAAAAAATAGATGAAAAACATTTAAAAAAAGGTTTTGGCTATTTTGTCTTAGTTATGGGTACAATTATTTTGGTTGATCAAATAGCAAAAATGTAAACTTCAAAGGTAGGTTTTTGATGGCGCATTCACATTATAAAGTTGTTATTTTAGGTGCGGGTTCTGC
>JAYTMM010000198.1:0-1579 GCA_043728555.1 Pseudobdellovibrionaceae bacterium | reverse complement strand
TCAGAACGAAAAATAATTTTAGATTCTGAAATCAATGCGACAGAATTATATGATCAACTTTCAGTTTTGGGCTGTGAATTGCTAAAGTCAGATTTAATTAAATATACAAATGGTGAGATTTTACCAACACCACAAGATGAATCGAAAGTGACTGTAGCGCATAAAATTTCAAAAGAAGAATCACTTTTAAATTTTGATTTACCAGCAGAAAAATTTCACAACAAAGTTCGCGCTTTTTCAATGGGACCAGGGACGTATGTGATGTTTCAAGGTAAGCGATTGAAAATCCATAAAACGAAAGTTGTTAATGGCACTGGTGTTTTTGGAAAAGTTTTTTCAGCGACAACAGAAGAATTAATTATTTACACAGCAAAGAATTTAATTTCTTTGCTTGAGGTTCAGCCTGAATCAAAACCAAAAATGAAAATTGCTGATTTTTTAAAATCTGTCAGCCTTAAAGCAGGGGATTTGTTTCAATGAAAAAAATGATTGCGCCCAGTATTTTATCAGCAGACTTTGCAAAGCTTGGCGAAGAAATCCAAATGGTCACAACAGCAGGTGCAGATTTTATTCATGTGGATGTGATGGACGGACATTTTGTTCCTAATTTGACAATCGGGATGAGCGTCGTTAAATCCATTAATCCAATTTCAAAAATTCCACTGGATGTTCATCTGATGATTGAAAAGCCAGAAAAATATATTCGTGAATTTATAACTGCAGGAAGTGATTATTTAACGTTGCATGTGGAATCCACAACGCAGATGGAAGAAAATTTAAAATTAATTCATGAACTGGGTTGCAAAGCCGGAATTACATTGCGACCAAAAACTGATATTAATGAAATTAAAAAATATTTACACCTTGTTGATTTGGTTTTAGTCATGACGGTCGAGCCCGGTTTTGGCGGTCAAAGTTTTATGCATGATCAAATCGAAAAAATTAAATATTTAAAAAATTGGCGCGAACAAAATAATGGAAATTATTTGATCGAAGTTGACGGCGGTGTTGATTCAGTGACATCAAAATTATGTTGGGATGCAGGCGCGGATATTTTAGTCGCAGGCAGCGCAGTATTTAAAGGCGAAAAAACGATTGAAACTTATCGAAAGAATATTGAAGGATTGAAATAATGAAAAAATTTACTCTGGATGGTCAATCCATCACAATGAATTCGTTGCATGAAATGGTTTATGCCAAAGATGCGAAATTTGAACTAGCAGAATCTGCAAAAAAAGAAATTAAAAAATCACGTGATTATATCGAAGGTCGCATTGCAAACGGCGAAGTGATGTACGGTGTAAACACAGGCTTTGGTGCATTTTCATCAGTTCGAATTTCAGATGCAGATATTGAACAATTACAAAAAAATTTAATTCGTTCACATTCAATGGGAATTGGTGAGCCATTTACAAAAGATCAAGCCAAAGCCATGATGATTTTACGCGCGAATACATTATCACGCGGACACAGTGGAGTACGTGTTGATGTTGTTGAAAAAATATTAGAATTTTTAAATCATGATATTATTCCAATCATTCCGCAGCAGGGTAGCGTTGGTGCCAGCGGTGATTTGGCT
>JAYTMM010000197.1:0-6807 GCA_043728555.1 Pseudobdellovibrionaceae bacterium | reverse complement strand
ATTCTACGACCTAATTCAAGTCGACTTTCATATTTTAATTCTACAAAATTATTATATATTTGCCATAATGATCCCTTGTGCGGTCGCCAATCCATTTTTAATGTAACAGGCTTGTTATCATTATTTTTGGCCCAGATATAAACCGAAGGCTGCAGATTTTTCGAATACATTGAATCGATCAAATGATGATAGACGCAGGCGCCAATTTCTTTGTGTGAATATGTTTTTTCAGTTCGAGAGCTTGTGTATTGGCAGTATTCACTTTTTAAATTCATTGTTTCGTTTAGAAATTTTTCTGCATTCCAGAATGTATATTTAATAATTGAATATGGGATTGGTGCCCATTGCGTTTCAATGGGTTGTTCTGGCCATTGTTCAATTTTTAGTTCGGATTTAGTTTGAGCAGATATAGGCAGTGCAAGACCTGTAATTAAAAATAAACCCATAAAATGATGTTTTAATTTTTTCATTATTTTTTATTGTAAAGAATTTGTTTTTTTGTCCGAAAATTTGACCTTCAAGTTATATTTTCCAGACGAGGGATTCACGCTGCCTTTGAATGAACATTCATCGATATGCTGCTTTGATTGGTCTATTATTTTATCAACTGAACAAGCTCCATTAACTAATAAATCAGATGAATTAGCAATTGTTGTTACGTTTACATTTACTGCTATCAAATTCAGATTGATTAAATTTTGATTCAGCTCGTTACCAACTTGAATTTTTAAATAGCTATTGGCATCGGTAGCGCCTGTGTTTTTTTGAAAATTGATTTTAATATTAAAAACCTTTTCAGTTTTTGATAATGTGGGCTCGGTAACGACGGAAGATTTAATACGATAGTCTTTTAAATTCAAATTTATATTTGGAATCCAAGCTTTAGCGCGTGGATCTTTCGGCATATTTTGTACGAATTCAGCGGGTGAAAAGTGAAGCCCGTCTTTAAAATACAAATCTAAATTAGCATTTAAATTTTGGATATCAATATTAGATTTGTTTTTATCGTCAGAGCTGAAACTGCCTTCAAATAAATTTAGATTAAATGTCGTTTTTGAATAATCAATACTGGCTAAAACTTTACCCAGTATTTTCGATGAAACGCTTTCTTCGGCTGTCATTGGTGTAGTCGAAGCTGACTGAGCACAGATAGATACAGTTGTTAATGCGACCAAAAAAAATGAAGCGATATTTTTTTTCATATTTAATCCTTTTTAAATCCATATTTTGATTCAAAGAATTAAATGCAAATAGTGTGTCAGTTGTAATCTGACACAGTGTCGGGGGTTATATCAGAATGAGACAAATGTCTTTCGGTGACAATTAGGGCTTAACAGTTGTGATGGTCAACGAACTTAGGTTCTATCTAGATAATTCTGCAATTGTTGAGGAGATCCAATCTTTGAATAAAGCGACACGTGTAAAATTACTTTTGCCAGTCATGCACAGTTCAGACGAGCCAGAGCTTGAGTTGATGCCAACGAGTTTGAATTTTCCATCTGGATTTTTGACCAGAGCAGCACCGCCGGAATCACCTTGGCAAATGGCAGTTGTTGTTTGCGATGCAGATATGTGAGTTTTAAAAATTTGTTGATCCGGAAAGCTGTCGTCAAATTTTAGTTTTGTCGACATTAATTTACCGATCGAACTGGATAAATTTGTTCGGGCGTCATTGTGATCGTACTGCATGCCGTATCCTGCCGCTCTGAAAGTTTGTCCTAGCAAAAATGAATCGTCATCTTTTTGATAGTCGACAGGTACGTAGCCTTTGGGTAATTTGTCTGCAAAATATATTAAAGCAATATCGTTATCCAAATAGCCGATATCAGATTTATAGATTACCTTTGTTTCATTAAAATTTTCATGTGTCTTAAATTTTCGAGTTATGAATGGGATAGGTTTTATTTTATTTATGTCTAAAGTAAAATAAATTTCAGCGCTTTCAATTTTTAGAATCTCAGATTTATCTAAACCAAAACAATGGGCAGCAGTTAACAGAATATGTGGTGTAATAATACTCGCGCTGCAGTTTCTGCGGTAATATCCAGTTGGTCCGCTGGCATTATCAGGAAAAACCAACGAAATAAAGACCATGTGTGGGCCTGTACCGTTCATATCGCCATCGACGCCATTGATGATTTCATCATTGTTAAAGCGAATGCCTTCGGCATTGTTTATTCGTGAAAAGGTTGGCTGAGCCATAAGGGTCATAATAAATAGAGCTAAAACTGTTTTCATAGGGGATTCATTTCATATCAAATGGGCTCAATCAAATAAATTGACCACCGGAAATGTGTTTTGTAAAATAAACCTACTAAAAGAGGTTAAAATTGTCTGTTTCTATCGAATAATTTAGAAATTGGCCCTTGAATTTGCGCTGCAATTTGATTTCAAAATCGAACTGATTTAATGCCGAGTTGTTGAAGTCACGGATATAATTGTCTTCATCTGGCAACACATAGTAATCTTTTTTTCTATTTTTATAATCAGCAAACGTCATTAAATTTTTTCTAATTGCAGCGTAAGACAGTCTTTTTTGTAACCCGTCAAAAACATAGAATGTACCATTCTGGTGTTTGGAATTAAATGTGAGCGACACTGTTTTTGCGGCGATGTTCACAAATAACGGCGAATTGACAGCTGCGGATTCAAACATTGCTTTTGTGTAGCTCCAGCAAGAACCATTTAAATAAATTAATTCAGTTCCGCTTCTTTCTAGACGTATTTTCATCCAATCAGAGAATTCATTATTAGAAATTAATCGAGTTGTTAATTGATCTGAACCAGTGTTTATTTGCGGAACTAATATTTCAATAATTTCTTTGATCCCATCGCTATTTACTTTTTCAGCGCGAAAAACATTTGAAACTAAACTAATGCGGAAAATATTTTTTTCGTCACCATCGCTGTGGGCTTCTTTGGCTAAGAAATCCATCGGTTCAGTGCCATACATATTATTTTTTAAATAATCGGACGTGTTTACATTTTGTAAATACGTATTGAATTCAAAGCCCTGATTTTTGTAAAATAAAATATAGCTGCCCGCAGTAGCTGATGTCAGTGTTGTCATATTGCTGCCAATCAAAACAACGCCTTTGTAGACCTTGTCAGAAAGCATTTTCGCATAATCGGGGGATGCATTTTTTTGAATATTTAATATTTTTTGATTGCGCCGGTTAAAATTAATTTGGGCTGTCATTTCAGTTGAATTACTTTTCCAGTTTATATTTTTTGTTAAGCTATTAGAAATTTGATTTAACGATAATATTTCTATTAATTCCAAATTAAAACCGAAATTGTATCGTGCTAAAACTTTTTCATTTTGACTGTCAATAGGATCTATTGACAAGCGATAGATCGACATCTGTTTTTGGTTTGAATTCACTGAAACGCTGATATCGCTTAAGTGTTTGTAATTATAACCAAGTCCTTTTAATAAAAAATGATAAATAAATTTATCTAGTTTTGATATGAAAATTGAATTTAACAACGGAAATTTATTCTGTAAAAAACCACGATATTCATCAGATAGATCATGCAGGAAATCATCTTTTGTTGTAGGTGACAATTTTTCAAATTCTGAATCTTTGATGATTTGAATTAAAACTGTGGGATTGGGTTTTAAATGATAATATTTTTTATAAAAATCAGTTTTAATGCGGTCTTCAATTTTCTGAGTTTCGGTTTTTTGCACAGGAACAGAATTTAATTGAGAAAATCCCAATTGCGAAAAAAGCAGCAGTAAAGTTAAGAAAATGACGTTCCTCATATGAATAAAATTGGAAATGCATAAAACGTTCCGTTTTGAATCGAATTCGGTCGTTATAAAATAAAATAGTGTCTTAATCTTAGACGTTTGACAAATTGGGTCGTTTTTTCAACAAATGTCAGATGTCTATTTTCATTTATAATTGAATTGATACTGGCCGCTATGTTGCAAACTTTTTTCTGTCACATCAAAAAAATTTAAGGAGCCAAAATGAAAACAGCAATTTTAGTATTAGCCGCATTATTATCACTACAAACTTTTGCAGAAGATAGGTCTGCAGCAGACAATTCAGCAGGAAAAGTTTCACTTGCAACATCAGTTTTAAAACGTCATCAAATGGCCATCGACAGCGAGGATTGTCAGGCTGACGAAATGCTGGGTATGCAAACATCAGTTTCAGATCTTGGACAGGGTCGAAAACTTTATATTGTTGGTTGTATGATGGGTGCTTACCAAGGTTCATCACGAGCTTATGTTACGAGTGGTGAGCAAGAGTCAAATGTTCTAGATGTGAATGTATTAAGTGCGACGGTCGACAAAGAAATCGTAGCAACGAATGAATTAGGTGATGCTAGTTATGATTCTAAGACAGGGTTATTGTACACGAGCGCAAAAGGCCGCGGCATGGCTGATTGTGGCGATAGTTCTATTTCAAAAATATCAATTAACAAATACGGTCAATTGATTGTTAAAACAATGCAAATTAATTCAAAAGCAAATTGCGATGGAAAAATGCGTGCATGGCCAGTCGTATTTACGCAAAAATAAGTTCTATACTTAAATTTTAAATCGATCAATTTTAAAATGAGCAGGGACAGTAGGTGTTCCTGCTTTTTTATTTTCGGAACTGTCAACTAAGACCTTGGCTGCATGAAAGCTTAATCCCATACCGTGGCCTGAACATCCACCCATCAGAAAAATATTTTTATGTGTGGGATGTTCGCCTAAAATCAGTTGGCCATCCGGCGTAAATCCCATGATGCCACTCCAACGATTTTTGATCCGAATATTTTTTGTATTTTTGAAATAATTTTGTGTAAAATCTGTTAATGCATTTTGAATTTTTTCAGTGATCTGATCTGTCGCTGTATTTTCAGTTTCAATATCAAAATTTCTGAACCCACCAACCAGCAGTTCGCCGGTTTGTAGTTGCCTAAAATAACACAAATGCTTCGTCAAATAACAGGGCCCCTTTACAAATAAGGGCAATGGTTCTGTTAAAATAATCTGTCCACGCTGTGGTTTAATTAAATTTTTATATTCCAAAAGCAATTCAGAAGTAAAACCATTCAGACAACTGAATATTTTTTGACACTGAATCTGTGTTTGAGTTGTTGTGATTTTGCAAACTGAATTTGATTCGACATGCATAATTTTTTCACCAAAAATAAATGTCGTCGATTTCAGTTTAGATTTTATTTTTTCCAATAACTTAATGGGATGAACAACGCCATCGTGTTTATATTGAATCGCACCAGAAAAACCATTCACACCGTAGTGTTGTTCTAAATATTTTTCATCAATAAGTTCCGTATCAATCCCAGCAGCTTTCATTGTCTGTGATAAATTTTGGTAGCGCTGCCAATCATCAGCCGTGGCCGCGACTGTGCAGGATCCCGTTTGCTTAAAATCAGCAGAATCAAAATCATCATTCATAATTTCTTGGATTAACAATTCGCGATTTTTTTCTGAAAATTGCCAAATTTCAATGGCTTTTTGAATACCAAAGGATGTCATTAATTTTTGAAAATGTTCAGCGGATCCACACGTGATAAAGCCTGCATTTCGGCCAGAAGCTCCGGCGCCTAAAAAAAATTGATCAATGATAGCAATTTTTAAATTGGGGTTATTTTTTTCTAGCCAATACGCTGTCGATAATCCAGCAATACCAGCGCCGATGATACATACATCAAAGCTCTTTGAATTTGATAACTGTGGTGTTTGACTTAAATGCTGCTGCCAATAAGAAATGGTCATAAAATTTTAATCATTTCTAGCGCTGTGCAACGGCAGGGAAAGCCATCGCGTGTACATGTGTAATCAACATCAATCCAATAATCCGGATGTTCGATCACAGTTTTAAAATTTATTTTTTCAAGGTATTTCATTGATGAATTATTTGGTGATTCTTTCCAACAATGAGTCACAATTCCTTTGGTATTTAATTTTTTAAAAATTTCGATGGATTTTTCAGACAGCAGGGGGCCAAAACCTTGACCTTGAGCTTCGGCTGATACAAACAAACTTTGAAAATAAGCAGCTTCAGATAGTTTGAAGGGCCATAATTCGGGATGCAGTTTTGAGCCTTTGCCATGGGCCCAGTTGCCGGGAGGATAGGCCAAGCGAAGGCCTAAAATTTTATTTTTTTCGCCGATCAGCACAAACGATGTAATTTCATTATTTATTGTGATTGATTTTTTTTGGTTAGCCGTCATTTCAGCGATTGAATAATAATTAATTCCAATATTTTCATCAGTAAATTTTTTGACGTTTTCAATCAGGTCGGCGGTAAATGGTGCAATTTGCATACAAAAATCGTATCAAGTTTTAAAAAAATGATCTAATGAAAAATCAGCGGATTCAAAGATATAATGTTCTTTATCATATTGAAACTCGAGTTTTCGTGCATGCAAAAACATGCGTTTTACGTTGTACATCGCAAATATTTTTTCATTATAAGCAGATTCGTTATAGCGTTTATCACCAACGACAGGGTGACGGGCTAAAGCTGCATGTTTTCGAATTTGATGTTGGCGTCCTGTACGGATGATGGCATCAACTTCGGTTAAGAATTTATTTTTTTGAATCACAGTTATTTCTGTGGAGCAGGGGATTCTGTTTTTTGTTAGACCTTCGGGATTTTTTCGGCCTTCGGCAACATCAGTCAATGGTTTAGTCCATGTTTCGGTTTCGTTTTTAAGCGCTCCACGCAGCAGCGCACGGTACGTTTTTGTTCCCTGATTTAAAGCTTGGCTTAAAGGTTCGTGATATTCAGGTTTTTGGGCAATGACCATTAGACCACTGGTTTCAAGGTCTAG
>JAYTMM010000196.1:0-7158 GCA_043728555.1 Pseudobdellovibrionaceae bacterium | reverse complement strand
CAAAATATCAGTTATTAAGTGGTTTTGTGCGTCCTGTGTTGGGCGGATTGGTTTCTTATTCGTACCGCAGCTATTCATCGACAACGCCAACGACGTACGGAGCCTCGGGCACTGAGTTTGGAACTTCGCATGCCATTGATTTGGGTGTGATCGCAGGTGTTGATTTGGAATTTAATGATAAAATGTCTGTTGGCGTTGATATGAAATACATGTTCAATATGTCGAGCCGAATCAATGGATCATCTGTTGGCGGCGCTGTTTTACCTGAGAAAGCTCAGTACTACATCACAAGTCTTGTGGCTCGCGTGAATTTTTAAATTCAAAAAAACAATTCAAGCTTGAGTTTAAAAAAGGGCTAACTTCAACAGTTAGCCCTTTTCATTTAGAGTCAGGTTTGATCTAATATTTGTAATGAAATTATTTTTAATATTTTTATCTGTATTATCTGCAGCCAGTTTTGCTGAAGAATCCAAAGAAGCTATTTTAGTGAATCAGGTTTTGTTTGAAATCAACAAAGAAACTGTGACGATGTTTGATTTTAAAAACTATTTAAAAACGAAAAAAGAACTTAAGTCTGAACAGCTTTTACCATTGGTTCAAAATGAATTGCAAGAGTATGTTTTGTATCAGCTGTGTGATTTGGAAGTTCAAAATTTAGACTTTCAAATTTCAGATGATCAGCAATTGAAAGTAGCCAGTAAAGAACAGCAGAAGTTTTTAAAGATTAAAAAATTTATTCAGTTCAAAGAAAAACATATCAATCAATTGGAGCGTTACAAATCGTGGACAGATATTTTAAAACGTAAATACGGCTATATTGCAAAAATTGATGAACTCAGATCAAATTAAAAAAATATTTTCTGACATCGTCGTACAAACGGCAAAAATTTCACCAGCATTTATGAATTGGTCTGAAATAATGATCGCTGAAGCTGTCCAAAAATATAAATTTGTATTTGCAAAAACGGATTCGAATGAATTGTGTTCGATGATTTGCTATCAGGACAATATTGAATTCATAGAAATATTGGCGCTAGGAACTGTTGAACAGTTTCAAAAACAAGGTCGTTCTGAAAAGCTTTTGCTTCAATTTTTGTCTGATTGCGGCGCTATGTCAAAATTGATAACATTGGAAGTTCACGCGAAAAATGATCGAGCTATTGCTTTATATCAAAAATGTGGCTTTAAAACAGTCAGAATTCGCAAAAAATATTATTCAGATGGTGCTGATGCGTTGGTTATGGATTTTCGAGCTGATTAATTGCCATTAACAACAATAAAGTCCAGAGACTGAAATGTAAGCGAATTGAGCGGTTGATTTACAAAATCATCTTTGATAGTCTGCAAACGAATTGGGCCGGTGGCCCAATTTTTTTTTGTGCAAAACGAATTTGTGAAAGCATTAAATAAAGTAAACATAATAAGGACTTAATTTGGAATCTTGGCTCGAAAAAATTCAAAAAATTGCCTCTGAAGTTTCACTTCGTGAAGGTTGCGAACTTTATGATCTTGAAATGATCGGTGCAGGTACGGCCCGCGTACTTCGTGTGTATATCGATAAAGAATCTGGCATCGGAATCGAAGATTGTTCGAATGTTTCAAAAGGCATGAATTTACTTTTAGACGTCGAAGATGTCATCCCGGGTGGAATGTATAATCTGGAAGTCTCAAGTCCAGGGTTGGATCGTGTTTTAAAATCAAAAATGCATTTTGAAAAAGTCGTAGGTAAAAAAGTTTTCATTCAATTGAATCAAAGTCTGAGCACCTTGGGTGCCTTAGGTAAAGGTATTTTATCGATGAAAAAATTCGACGAAATATTAGAAGCCGTTGATAATGATGTTTTAGTTTTTGATATTCGTGGCGAAAAAATAAGAATTCCGATTTCTGTGATTGAAAAAGCAAAGCTTGTTTTTGAAATGAAAACAAATCACACAAAAAAAGACCTGAGCCCAAAATCAAAAAATAACACGCCTAAAAAGGCAAAGAAAAAGAAGAAATAGAAAAGTTTAGATTTAAAGATTTAATTTAATTACACAGAGGGAATTATGGCAGAAAATACATTTTCAGATTTAGCAAAAGTGATCGACCAAGTTGGTAAAGACAAAGGTATTGACAAGGCAATTATTATCGATGCTGTAAAGCAAGCGATGTTGATGGCGGCTCGTAAAAAATTTGGAACGTATCGTGAAATCGAAGCCCAATACAACGAAGAAACTGGCGAAGTTGAATTGTATGAATTTAAAGAAGTTGTAACTCGTGAAAAATTTATTGACGAAGAAGTTGAAATCCCAATGGATGAAGCTTTAAAACTTGATCCGGGCGCTCAGTTAGATGATTCAATCGGTATCAAATTAGAATCCAGTGATCTGGGGCGTATTGCAGCGCAATCAGCTAAACAAATCATTTTACAAAAAGTTCGTGATGCTGAACGCGACATTATTTTTGCTGAATTTGAACAGCGTAAGGGCGAAGTCGCTTCGGGAATTGCTCGTCGAGTTGAAAAAGGTGCTATTGTTGTTGATTTGGGCCGTACGGAAGCACACATTCCGCCGCGCGAACAAATCCCAGGTGAAGTTTTTAAACCAGGTGATCGCATTCAAGGCTATCTTTCAGAAGTTCGCCAAACTACGCGCGGGCCGCAGATCATTATGTCTCGTGCGGATGAGCGTTATTTGGTTAAATTATTTGAAATGGAAGTTCCTGAAATTTATGACGGTGTTGTTGAAATTATGTCAGCAGCTCGTGAACCCGGACAACGTGCAAAAATCGCTGTGACTACAAAAGATAACTCTGTAGATCCTGTCGGAGCGTGTGTCGGCATGAAGGGTTCTCGTGTTCAGAATATCGTTCAAGAATTGCGTGGCGAAAAAATTGACATCGTTTTATGGAACGAAGATATCACGCGCTTTGCATGTAATGCTTTGGCTCCGGCTGAAATTGCAAAAGTTTTCATGGATGAAGAAAATAAAGAAATGGAAATCGTTGTTCCCGATTCTCAGTTAAGTTTGGCGATTGGTAAACGCGGTCAAAACGTACGTTTGGCAGCCAAATTAACAGGTTGGAAATTAGATATTATTTCTGCAACAGCGACGCAAGCACGTACGGCTGAATCAATTTTTAATTTGATGTTAATTCCGAATATGTCTGAAACAATGGCGCAAAATATTTTGCAATCAGGTTTTGGATCGTTCCAATCATTAGCAACGGCAAAAGTTGAAGAAATTATGACAATCCCTGGATACGATGATCCAGACAAGGCTCAGAAATTAATTACTGATGCTGCGAATCTTGTTAAGAAGTATAAAGATGATGGCGTGGCAGTTCCTCAATCTCCGCAAGCGGCGTTGATGAAAGAAAATAAAGAAAATTTCTCTGCGAAATCAAAAGCTGAACAGCAATTAAAAGCTGAATTATCAAAGTTGAATGCTGCAGAATAATTATTATTTATTGAATCTGAAGAATTGAATCGTGATCTAAGTTTAAATGAAGTTAGCAATTAGTAAGTAAGGACAAAATACGCGTGAGTAACCCAAAAGTTTTTGAATTCGCAAAAGAAGTCGGCATGACCCCATTAGCATTAATGGATAAAATTAAAGAGTGGCAACTTCCTGTGAAAAATCACATGGCTGAATTAGATCCAGATACGTTATCTGTTATTAAGGTTAAATTATCTGGACCAGCTGCAGGCGCAGGTGATGAAAAGCCTAAAAAAACTGTCGCAAAAAAAGCTGCAGCTCCGAAAGCAGCAGCTACAAAGTCGAGTACAGCTGGAAAAGCCTCTGCAAAGGCGGCTTCTAAGCCAATTCCTCAAGCTGAAAATAAAACAGCGAAAACAGTTGTGAAGAAAACTGAAGTTGAAGCTGAAGCTCCTGTTGTTGCTGTAGCTCCGGCGGGATCTGTGATCCGTCGTAAGACGAAAGAAGTTGAGCCTGTTTCTGATGGTAAAGCGAAAGTGATTTCAAAACCCGAAGTTGCAATGGCGCCTGAAGTTATTGCCGCTCCAATTATTGAAGCTCCGAAAGTAGCAACCGTAATTGCTCCTTCCGTGGCGGCAGCGGTTCCTGCGGAACCAATTAAAATTATCGACACATCGGCGCCAACATCTGTCGGCGGAGTACCAGTTCCTTCTCGTAAAAAAGAAGTTGCTATTGGCGATAGTGGAATTTCAAGCACAACAAATGTAAAAAGAAATATTATCGGCCGAATGGATTTAAGCCGCGTACAAGCGCCTCCGGGTTCTCAGCAAGGCGGATACAATCAAAATCGTCCAATGAGTGGCCCTCGCGCTCCGGGTGGTGGTTTTCAAGGTCAAAGACCTGCAGCTCCGGGTGGTTTTGGAGCTCAGCGTCCGGGTGGAGCAGTGACAAGTGGTCGAAATATCAGACCGGGTTTCGTTGCTGCGGCAGTTATTCCTGAACCTGGTTTTGTAGATTATAATAACGATGCGAAACGTGATTTTGATAAAAAAGCTAAAAAGAATATGACACCTGCGACAGGTGGTTTGTCGGCGAAGGAAAAAGAACAAGCGGAAATTTTAACTAGCTTTAATGCTGTTGAATTTCGTAAGCGCGAAATGGTTTTTCAACCAAAGAAAAAACAAATTATTTTAAATCGTAATTCGCAAAAAACAGAAGTTACAACGCCGAAGGCGTCAAAACGTGTTTTAAAAGTAAATGGAAAAATGAAACTGAGTGACGTTGCGAGCGAAATGGGTATCAAAGCGACTCAATTAATTAAAATATTAATGAAAAGTGGAGTCATGGCCAACATGACGACAGATCTTGATTTTGATACGATTGCTTTAACAATCACTGAGTTTGGTTGGGAAGCACAAAACGTATTTAAAACAGCCGAAGAGCGTGCTGTAGAAACTGCATTTGGTAATTTAGATGCAGAGCAAATTATTCGTCCGCCAGTGATTACAGTTATGGGTCACGTCGATCACGGAAAAACTTCGTTATTGGATTGTATCCGTAATGCCAATGTTGCCAGCGGTGAAGCCGGTGGAATTACGCAACACATTGGTGCGTATTCTGTAAAAACCGAAGACGGAAGTCTTCTGACGTTCTTAGATACTCCGGGACACGAAGCTTTTACAGCGATGCGTGCTCGTGGTGCGAATGCCACTGACATTGTTATTATTGTTGTGGCTGCTGATGACGGAATGATGCCGCAAACTGCCGAGGCAATTAATCATGCCAAAGCTGCGGGCGTGCCGATGATCATCGCTGTGAATAAAATGGATAAGCCTGGCGCGAATCCAGATCGAATCAAACAACAGCTGACAGAATTTGAAATTGTCCCTGAAGAATGGGGCGGTACTACAATTTTCTGTGAAGTATCGGCTTTGAAAAAAACAGGTATCAAAGAATTATTAGAAAACGTTAAATTATTATCTGAAGTCGCAGAACTTAAAGCGAACCCTGAGCGTTCAGGAACTGGAATTGTCATCGAAGCCAAGCTTGAAAAAGGCAAAGGCCCAGTCGCTACAATTTTAGTTAAAGACGGCCATGTTAAAGTCGGTCAATACATCGTTGCCGGCACATTAAAAGGAAAAGTAAAATCTTTGGTGAATGATAAAGGCGAAAAAATCGAGCGCGTTACACCAGGATTGCCGGCCGAAGTTTTAGGTCTTGAAGGTGTTCCAGGTGCAGGCGATCGTTTTGATATTGTTGCCGATGAAAAAACGGCTGAAGAAGTTGTTCAGATCAGAAAAACTGCAGCACTTGCAGCTATCGGACAGCAGAAAAAAGTAACGCTTGAGGAATTATTCGCCAAGGTGACTCAAGGTGATGTGAAAGATTTTAATATCGTATTAAAATCAGATGTTCATGGTTCTTTAGAAGCTATCACGGGTTTAATTAATAAATTAACTTCGAAAGAAGTAAAAAATAAAATTATTCATTCGGCCGTGGGCCCGATCACTGAAACAGACGTGATGTTAGCGCACACTGCAAAAGGTATTGTGATTGGTTTTAATGTGAAACCTGACAGTAATGCTGCAGCGAAAGCGAAACAAATCGGTGTCGACGTTAGAAATTATTCGATCGTCTACGAGATGGTCGACGAGCTTCGTAAAGCAATGCAAGGAATGTTAACTCCGCACTTGGTTGAAAAAGCTATGGGTTCTGCGGAAGTTCGTAATACGTTCAGCGTTCCAAAAATTGGTTTAATTGCTGGTTGTTTTGTAACGATGGGTAAAATTCAACGTTCACATATGCTGCGCTTAGTTCGCGGTGGCAAAATTGTTCATGAAGGTAAAGTTTCATCATTAAAGCGTTTCAAAGATGACGTGAAAGACGTTGTTGAGGGCTTTGAATGTGGTATTGGTATCGAAGATTTCACAGACATTAAAAACGGTGATACGATCGAATCATTTATCAAAGAAGAAGTCGCTCGCGAGATGACTCCGTTGTAATGAAAAAAGATCAACCTAAAAAAAATATGAACGAAGACGGGCGCAGAGCTGCGCGCGTCCAAAAAGAAGTTCAGTCTGTGATTTCGTCATTTATTATTCAGAAATTACAACCAGAACTGCCGGGAATGATTACAATCGGACGTGTGCAAATCCCACCAGATTTACGTCAGGCCCGTGTGTACATCAGTTTATTGAATTTAAATTTAGACAAAAAAACCAATGAAGACGATCTGGATTTGTCGCTTGAAATTTTACAAGCGTGGGCTCCAGAAATGCAGCGAGCTATTAATCAAAAAATTCAAATGAAGTATTTACCCAAGCTGACTTTTTATGCCGATGAATCTAGTGAGCGAATTTTAAAAATAGAAAATTTACTATCGACATTAGTTCCTGCTGAAGGCAAATCAGAAAATAAAACAACCGAAGATGACAACTAAATCTTATCACGGGTTATTGTTGGTGGATAAGCCGATAGGTTTATCCAGTCACGATGTCGTATCGCTTATTCGAAAAATTTTTCAGACCAAAGAAGTCGGTCATTCTGGCACATTAGATCCGATGGCCACAGGCCTGATGGTGTTACTGTTGGGCGAAGCCACAAAGCTTAGTAACTATATCACTGACGGTGATAAGGCTTATGACGTCAGTGTGCGTATGGGAATTGAAACCGATACATTAGATACAACAGGAACTGTTGTTCAAGAAAAACCAGTTTTAAAATCACAAACTGAAATTCAAAA
>JAYTMM010000195.1:0-1868 GCA_043728555.1 Pseudobdellovibrionaceae bacterium | reverse complement strand
GGTGAAAAAATGTATGAAATTATGGTCTCTGATGAAGAGGCTCCGTACGTTGTTGAGCGTGGTGAATATTACGTGATTCAGTCGATGCTGCCAGAGCTTTCAAATGGCGTCGAGAAACCAAAAACTCCATTATTAAAAAAAGAATATTCATCAGACGATACGGTTTTAGATTTTAACGGAACTTTTGAATTGTTGAAAAAAAATAATTTATTAGACATCAATGCGCAATCAACAGACGGCGAACTTTTAAGATAAGGATTTGATTATGAAAGTAATGACAATCGTAGGCACTCGGCCTGAGATTATTAAATTAAGCCGTGTGATGGCGGCTTTAGATAAACATACAGAACATATTTTGGTCCATACAGGTCAGAATTATGATTATGATTTAAATGAAGTTTTTTTCAAGGACCTTGAAATCAGAAAACCTGATTATTATTTAGAATCAGCAGGGCAGACAGCCATTGAAACGATCGCTAATGTGTTGGTTAAAACAGATAAATTATTTGATGAAGTAAAGCCCGATGCGCTTTTGTTGTATGGTGATACAAATTCATGTTTGGCCGTGATTTCTGCCAAGAAAAAACGGATTCCTATTTTTCATATGGAAGCCGGCAATCGCAGTTTCGATCAGCGAGTACCTGAAGAATTAAATCGTAAAATTGTTGATCATCTCAGTGACATCAACATGCCACTGACAGAACATGCCAGACGTTATTTGATCGCCGAAGGTATACCTGCTGAAAAAGTGATTAAGACAGGTTCGTGCATGAAAGAAGTCTTAAATTATTACGGACCAAAAATTGAAAAATCAAAAGTTGTTGCTGATTTGGGTCTGGAAAAAAATAAATTTTTCATTGTATCTGCCCATCGTGAAGAAAATGTGGATAGTGAAAAGAATTTCAAAGATTTTTTAAATACATTAAATCAATTGGCTGAAAAGTATAAGTACAGAATATTAATTTCTACACATCCGCGAACTCGTAAAAAATTAGAATCATTATCTAGTCTTGAATTTAATCCTTTGGTTGAGTTTATGAAGCCTTTTGGCTTTAGTGATTTTATTTCATTACAAAAAAATGCATTTTGTGTGATTTCAGACAGTGGTACGATTACCGAAGAGAGTTCTTTGTTAGGCTTGCCCGCTGTGATGATCAGACAAGCCCACGAGCGCCCCGAAGGTATGGATCAAGGTATTTTAATTATGTCAGGCTTAGCAGCCGCTGATGTGATAAAATCTGTTGAAGTTGTTACATCTATGCAAAAACCAGAAATCGTTCATGATTTTGATACAGATAATGTTTCTGAAAAAGTCGTAAAAATTATTTTAAGTTACGTGAATTACATCAACCGCACGGTGTGGTCGAAAACATTATAATGAAACGTTTATTTGATATCGTATTATCATTGATCGGGATTTTAATTTTAAGCCTTCCTCTATTGGTGATCAGTGTGCTTGTCAAATTGACTACAAAAGGTCCGGCTGTTCACTGGTCAAAACGTATCGGGCGTAATAACAAAATTTTTTTGATGCCCAAATTTCGTTCTATGTTTATTGAAACCCCGCAGGTCGCAACGCATTTATTAAAAAATACAGAATCATTTGTAACTCCGCTGGGAAAATTTCTGCGAAAAACCAGTCTGGATGAAATACCGCAGTTGTATTCTGTACTGATGGGCGACATGAGTCTGGTTGGCCCAAGGCCAGCTCTTTTTAACCAAGATGATCTTGTTGCGCTAAGGACTGAAAAGGGAATCCAAAATTTGCGTCCGGGTGTTACTGGTTGGGCACAAATTAATGGGCGCGATGATTTGCCAATTCTTGTGAAGGTTGAATTTGATTTTCAATATTTACAAAAAATGAATTT
>JAYTMM010000194.1:0-3765 GCA_043728555.1 Pseudobdellovibrionaceae bacterium | reverse complement strand
ATATAAGTGCGCGGTTGGTGGAATTGGTAGACACGCTGGCTTGAGGTGCCAGTGCCGCAAGGTGTAGGGGTTCAAATCCCCTATCGCGCACCAAATTATTTTAAACCTTATTCCCAAATCTCTGTCTGAATAAAAGCAGCCTTCACGATATCACACTCAGACGCTGTCAAAGTTTCATTACATGTTTGCATCAAAGCTTTTGCAGCCGACGACATCGTTTCATTTTCTCGAAGCTTGTGAGTCAACGTGATGAAATAAAGTTTTGCCATTTTTTGATCGGCATCGCTGGCTGACATTTTTAAATTATTTTGAAAGCCTTGATCTATTAAATATGCCGCATGGCTGAAAATGGTCGAATTCGCATGAACTTCACACAAATCATTTTCATCGTCGCATTTTTCATTTTTCGCCAACCGCTCTGAATATTTTTCCGGAAATGGCACTTGCACAAGCTGACCATTAACGAACGTCGAAGTTTTAAATTTTTCTGGGTTTGATAATGATCTTAAAGCAATTTCGTCTGAATCGCCGTCTGCATTATTATATAATTTAGCACCGATGTTCCAATTGGCAAATTTTGAATTTTTGCGACTGATCAAAACTCCAAAAATATCTGCAAAAGCTTCATTCATCGCGCCAGCATCAGCCGCTGCCATCAAATTGGCTGTGTTAGAAACAATCGCATGAGTAAATTCGTGACCTGCAATATCAAGTGCTAAAGTATAATCATTGGTTGCATTTTTATCAACACCACCCTGACCGTCACCATAAACCATAATTTTTAGATCCTCATCCCAGTAGGCATTATCAAATTTAACACCCGCATGAACTAGACTTTTGATCGTCGTTTTATTTTCCGGAGCATTGTCAAAACCGTACTGTGAATGTTCTGACAGATAATAATTTAAAATATTTTTAATATTAGATTCGGCTCTGTCAGCAGACGTATCTTTACCTATATTGCACTGATCAATATGAATCAAAAGTGGTTCGCCTTCTGATTTTTTGTTTGTTGATATCATTTGGCAAATATTTTTATATTTTGACGATGCCTGATCGATTTGATCTTCGGTTTTATTTGTCTTTAGAATATGAAATCGTCCGTCAAAAATCTGAATCGGCGGAATATTTGGATTTAAATGTTTTTGATTTGAATATTTATATATTAATTCTGCTGATTTTGCGTTCACAATTAAATTCATACCTGATCGATTTAATGTGGGTTTAACGTAAATCCAGTACACAGGTAAGAAAGTCGTTTTCGAAGTCGGCAATAATCGATATTTAATTTGATCATTTTTAATATCGATTGTTTCGTTGATTTTTAACCAGTCAGAAATTTTATTTTTTATTTCCTGTACTGGAACTAGATTTACTGAATTCACATCAAATTTAAAATCGTAAATTCTGGGATCTAAAATAAATTTTTTATTTTTTTTATAATAATGAACTTGAACATCACCACCAATGACTCGCCATTCTTTGCGTTTAATTTCAAATGTATGCTCAACATAAATCTGATCAAAACGAATTGTTTGAATTTCGTCGTGCATTGTATATTTTGGGTGCTTCAATATGAATTCATTTTCTGACTTCATATTTTGAATTTCAAAATCCGCTGCAATCATTTTTTGCGCGTGAATCAACAACTGTTTCTTAGGTAATTGCTGGCCTACAACCGTCAAAGACGTCAAAATGACAGTTGAAACCAAAAAGAATCTACGTAAAACGCTATTCATCATTCAAAACAATTGCAGAACTTGGACCATTTTAAACCACATAAACTGTAAATCAGGCTGAAAAACCGTCAATTCCTCGAACACCAGACGATTTTCGCCAAAAACGCGAATCAAAAATCGATTCCACGCTTGCCAAAGCGCCCACAAATTAGGTACAAATACCCCTTACTATAAATTACCTGAAAGGCCATATCATGAAATCAATTACAGAATTTTCTCAGCCCACTTTACAAAAATTTTTAGCAGCAAAAGCCGCATTAACTGCTGAAGGCAAAACGGCCGAAGAAACAATGGCTGCAATTGGTGAATCAATGAAACTTGAAGGCGATAAATTAAAATTTATTTTCGCCGCTGGTGATTTAGTCGTTGAACAAAAAGCTTTCAAACGCGTTTTAGTTGCAAGCATCGCTGAAGGCGAAGCGGCTCCAGCAAAATACACAAAAGTTGAAGACAATTATTACATGATTGAAACTATGGATATGTTTAAACCAATGTCTGCAGCAGCAGCGCCAGCAGCTAAAGGCGGAGCTCGTGGTGGTCAACGTGGCGGCCCAGGCGGCGGTAAAAATTCGGGCGCTCCGAAATCTTCACCATGGGGAGCCAGCCCTGAAGAAATCGCAGCAAAGAAAAAACAATCTCAATTAGCAGCACAGGCTAAAAAAGCTTAATTTATTTTTTTAATTTTAAGGGCTCGGACAAGATGTTTGGGTTCTTTTTTTAATTTCAATGTAAAGTTCTGAATCGGCTTAGATGATATCTAAGCCGATTTTTTTTGCGTTTCACGCCTATACGAAGCTTGTCGCAAATTCAAATTCGCTTCGTTAATAAAACGCAACTGCGTTTCAACCATCGAATCAAAAACTGTTAATAAATTATCATGTTTACGTTCAAATAAATTAAATCCATTTTGTTCACCTAATAATTCGATCGTGTGATGAATGGCTTCGATCGTTGAAAAACAACCTGATCGGGGTTGTTTACGAACACGAAAGTTCGATTCTTTGTTTGATGAAAAACAAATCCTCGGAAGCGCATGCAAATTCACGCTTTGACGGACCATTTTTTTTGCCGTGGCCCAAGTGCCATCGATGACAAAAATTCTTAATTTTTTATTTGGATTAAATAAATTTTTCTTTTCTGTTTCACTAATGACTGAAATATTTTTTGATTTGATTCCAGGATACAAAATCACTGATTCATAATCTGGATCTTTTAACAGTTGATTCACAGTTTCCTCTGCTGAATAGTCTTGGCCTTTGATTAAATATGAATTTTGCAAACACAAATGCGACATTCTGCCGGTTGCAATTCGCCTGACCGCTTCGATCGGGTGAATCAAAATCACAAAACTGATATTTGAATCAAACGATTTTACATGACTACAAAAACAACTGAAATTGGGCTGTGAACATTGTCTGCAAACAGTTCTGTATTTGGGTAATTCATTTTGAAATTGAATTTTCTTTTTTTGATAATCAGTCATATTCATAAACCTATTACGAGACGTCACAAGCTTTTTAGCAACACGACGTTGTCTTATTCTGATCCAACGTCTGGGCTAAATTGACCCACTGAAAAAGAACATTTATTCTGAACACAGAGAAACGAGTGTGTATGAAAAAAATATTTTTAGTCAGTTTGTCAGTCTTAAGTCCGATTTTAGCTTCATCTGCATTCGCAAAAGCACCCGTTAGCGCGAATGGAATCAAATACACAATTTCGCCGCTGTTTGGTTATGAAACAGTTTTTAAAGCGACTCCAACACCACACACATCAACACGGATGATGTACGGAGCACGCTTAACTGCAGGCATTGATGTAATTTCGGCGGAGCTTGAATACACCAAAGGTAATGACACAGAAAATTTTCTGGTCGCACCACAAAAAATTGAAACCACTGATGAAAAATTAAAATTAGGCATCACTTCGAAATATCATTTGAATGATTTTTTATTTGCATCTGCCAGACTCGGTGGACAAGCCAAAAAAAGTGTTCGCATTGAAACAACAACGGGCTCTGCCCCCG
>JAYTMM010000193.1:0-21981 GCA_043728555.1 Pseudobdellovibrionaceae bacterium | reverse complement strand
TCTGACCGAATCACTTCTTTACATGACAACCAATAAATACAAACAAAGTTCCATTTTTGACAGACTTTTTTCAGCCACTGCGGAATGGGCCGGATTATTAATTCTGATTAAATCAACGAAATGGTGGTTTTATGGCCTGATGGCAATCATCGCCATTTTATCAAAATATATTTTTAGACGTACTGAAAATAGTCATATTTTTAATCCAACAAATTTTGCAATCACAATCTGTATTTGTCTTTTTCCGATTGAATGGTTCGGCGTGTGGCCAGATGAGTACATGATCAGTATCTACCCGATGATTCATGTTTTCATATTCGGATTATTTGCAATTAGTCTTGCGAAATCTTGGCTGATAACGTTGTCATATTTTTTAGGTCTACTTATTTCATTAGCTTTATTTTTTCCGTTCAACAGCGTCTCTAGCCTCGTCTACGCACTTGGACCCGAACTCGGCGCCGTCAGCCTTATTTTTATGTTTTTGATGATTACTGATCCAAAAACTTCCCCCCGAACTCACAAGTTACAGTTTGTGTACGGGTTCGGCATAGCATTTTTTCATATTTATTTGCGACAAAAAGAATACTTCTACTCTCGTTTCGTATCCATATTTGCAATGACAATAATATACTATTTGTACACAAACTTACGAACAGCGAAATTGACGAATGATTAGAAAAATATTTAAGTCTGTTAGAAATGACTATTTTAAAAACTTCAGACGGACTGCAATTTTTAGCCCTACATCAGAAATTATAATTTCAGGATTCGGAATTTTATTTTTAATATTCACATTGATCGATATTAGCTTTTGGTCTTTGGGCAATAGTCATAAAAAAATATTCAGATTTTTAGCCGATATTGTTTTTTTTAATTCTACTCATGCTGCTTTTACATTAGTTTTACTTTACTATGTTCCCGAGTTTCAAAATTGGCGAAAATCAACAAAAAGCTTTTTCAAATCTTTTAATTATGATATTTTATCAGGCTTTGTTTTATTAAGCTTGATTGGCATATTTGGTGGTTATGCTAAAAAATTCGGATTAAATAACGCACTCATATCAATTCCATTTTTTTTATTTATAAATAAATTTATTTTTATATTTCTTGAGTCGAATCATGCGCTCGGCCAGCAATATGGATTATCTTTGTTAATTAATCGCTCGTCAGAACACAAAGTTTTTAATTCTGTAGTCGAACAAAGAGAGAAATTCATTTTTAAAACATTTAAGATGACGTTTTTTGTTCTGCTCCTAGTGAATATTTTAATATACGAAGAAGGTTTTCCTTTAATTGATTTGCAAAAAATCATCAGTAGTTTGCAAATGCTTGTTGCAGTTGTTTTAATTTTAAACTGTTTTTTTTATCATCAGGATATCATTTTTAGAAAAGTCGCCTATCTTGCAAGAAATTTAACTTTTCTGTTTGTGTTTGAAAGCGATATCGCCAAATTTGCATTTTTTGCAAATCATGGCATCGAATATGTCATTTTAACTTCTGCAATAATTCAGAACTCGTCAGCTGACCAAAACCAAAAGACAAAAATAAAAAAAATGTTACTTGTATTTTCTTTGCTTTGGATCGCCGCAACGATTCCATCATATTTTTTATTCAAAAAATATGTCAGCAAAGACATTATGTATGTCACATTATTTGTTATTAATGTTGGCGCTATGTTTCATTACTGGATCGATCGATTGATGTTCAGAATGAGAAATGAAACGACACGGCGTTTGATTTCACCGTTACTTTTAAACACATTAAATAAAAAATAATCTCAGTCAGTGATTAAAAATCAAATGATCTGGTCTAATTTATTCAAAATTAAAACAACACTGCTGTATTTTTTACGAACAAGAAAAGAAGATAAATAAACTAAATTAGCCCAAATAAAAAATGGCAAAAAATGAATCTCTAAAATAAAGTGGCAAAAAATTTGAAATGTGATGAAAAAAAAAGTAAAATAAATCTCTAATTTTTTTTTAAACAATGTTAAAAACACAGATAATTCAGAGATTATAGCAACCCAGCTTGCAATTTTTGCATAAAGCAAATTTTTGAAAAACCCTAGGGCGAACGGTATCCTGTAAATGACTGAGCGATCTATTAAATAATAATATAATGTCCAGCCATTCATCCAATCAAGTCCTGACTTAATTTTAATTAAACCACCTGCAAAATATGAAAATAAAACATAAAACTTAATTAAATATATAATCTTATGATCGTCATTCATAAATTGCCGAAGACCCATAGTTAAAAATATCCAAAAAACGATGTTTTGATTGTAAGGTTGAAATGCGTTCTCGGGATAAAGTTTAGAATTAATTATTATTTTAAAAACATAAAAAAACATAACTGAAACACATAAAAAAACATTTGAATACTTTCTGTATAAAAAACCTGCAATCGGCAGAATTAGAATTAGAAAATCATACAAATAACTGTAACCAAACGAGCATTTAAAAATTTGATTTAGATAATATTCGCCTGTGTAAATGTAGTAGCTTCTGACTTGAATTAATTCATAACAAATGGCTATTGAATATATAATAGCGAATATGTCCAAAATTTTTTTGTTTGTATCTAGCTTATTCAATGACGTAATCTTTGATATGAATATTTTGAATTTCTAAATTTAATATATCTGGATTCATTGCTGACGGGATTACTTTAAATATTTTTTTGTTAAGCTTAACTTTTTTAATACTTACGTCGCCGTTTTTCTTTAAATATTTAACTTTTTCGTCAATCATTTCGTTAATTCTTGGATTGCCATCGTCATTCAAATACAATTGTAATGCATAAAAACTTTTAACATCAAATGGGGACTGTTTTAAATTTTTAGATTCATCGATACTTTCTGCAAACATTTCTAACCTTTGAACTTCACGAAATGGCTTCCGCGGAATAGAAAACATCGGATAATTTGTCAGTGGCCATTCGTTGATTTCAAAAATAACAGGAATAATCTGAATAAATATCAAAGCTGCAAATAGTTTATGATTTTTAAACCCGTTTTTCAAATTAAACATCATTGATCTAAAGCCACTCTTACCGATATCACACACATTTCTTCATCAACACCAAAACCAATAGTTTTTATGACATTTTTATTATCATATCGACATTCTGTTATTAAAATATCACCCTTTTTAATTTTGTATTCATTTTCAAGAATAAAATCACTGACAACGCCTGGCGCCCAACCTAAAAATTTAGCCAGCTGAACATTTTCTGCAAAGACGGGTCTGAATAAAGATAACTGAATTTCTTGACCCGCTTCGTGCATGTGTGGCGTCAATGCCAGAACTTTAGAATTTTTATTTATTTTTTTAAATGCAGAAAAATAATTATTTAAAATAAATAGATGATCTTTGGGATTACTGCCAATGGTATAAAGATTTGAAAGGTTATGTTGTTTTTTAAAATACAATGTCACTTTGGAAACGATTGGCGTTAAATTATTACCGTCTGGAAAGTGAATGTGTTCTACAAAATCAATTTTCTCGTTAAAATTAAATTTTCTTTGATAAATATCAGAAATTGCTCGTTTTTTCTTTTTATATCTTCCCCAAAAAATTTGATTGTCCGTTTCATTTCCATAAATAGTATATACATAAATGTGATGTGAATAATCTGTTGTTTCGACTTTATAACCAGCTATTGATTTATCTTTTAATTCAGATTTAAATTTTTGTATGTCGACCGAGTATTCATAAAGATAATCCTGATTGTTTATATTTATAAACTTGGGCTTCAGCTCGTGTAGATTAAATTCTAACTTAAAATCATGTTGCTTCGCGACTAAATCATCATTGGCAGTCTGCTCTTGATAAGAATAAGTTTTGCTTGAATCTTCACTTATTTGCACAATCCAATTGATAATAGCTTCTCGTTCTTTACTTGAAATTTGCAAATTTGTATTTTTTAATCTCAAAATACCGAACTGATTATCTAACTGCATCGGTGGCATTGCTTTGCTGTTTATCGACTTTATCAATTGATCTTTGGCAGCATAAATTCTGTCTGCTTTTGTGAAATCAAATTTTTCTGCTGCATAGCCCGCGCTGTGACAAGATACACAGTGCTTGCTAAAGAGCTTTTCACCTTGGCTTGAATATACAAAAAAACTGAAAATCTGAAAGAATACGATCAACAAATTATTTAGCATTTTTTAAAATTTCTTCAATCTGTTTGAAGGATTTTTTATCAACGCCATTATTTAATTCTATATAGCCCAACTTATTTGATGTCTTATCGAAAAAAACAAGACTGGTCGAATGATCAAAATGTTCTAGGTCTGCTTCTTTTGTATAGTATAAATTTATTTTTTTTACCAAACGATCGGTTTCTTCCACAGTACTTTTGATGAATTGAAATTTATTTTCTGATAGCTTATGCTTTCCTAAATATTTTTTTAAATCTGCAATTTTGCTTTTTTCGGGCCTTATATCAATGATTATAATTTTTAAATCCGGAAAATGTTCGGAAATTTTTTTCAGATCATTTGAAATCATTGGACACAATGTTTTACATTCAGTGTAAGATAAAACAAAAGCAAATTTTTGATTTTGTTTTTCGCCAAAATGCACACTGATATTATTTTGATTTAGCCATTTTCCACTTTGTAAATCATCGATAATTTGCGATCGATCTGTTGCAGACAAAAAAGGTGAAATTAAAAAAATAAGGCCTAAAAGGAAATAAATTTTCATATTTTTCATGTTTTATGCTAAGACTTTCTTTAATTGCGATCAACGTATTCAAAAATTAAAAATGCCGACTGACAGATGGGCTGCGACAATGAATCGATTCAAATAATACTTATATATACTTATGTTTTATAAAGAAACCCAAGACTATCAAGTTCAGCATTAGCGATAAAATTGCTATAACTTCAAATGGAGTTTTCGGAATTAAGGTATTTATTGAAAATTTAGTGCCGGCTGTTTCAACGAGCTTATATTTTCCTTGCCCTTGAAATAGTTTAAACATACTGACTCGGAATAAATGAGCCCTGTATGTGTCAAAACTAAAATAATTCAAAGTTCTAAATTCAGCATTATTGTCAATTGACTCATCTATCTTTTTTGATGTCTCTAATATGTGTTTTTCCAAAATTTCTTTTGGCAAGTGATTAAAAAGAATATTTTGTTCAAAATATTCTCTAGTCAATTTTCTTTGCTCGCGCTTAAGAGCGAATTTAACAACATTAATTTCATTCAAATTTTGCAGTTCGTTCTGACTAAAATCGAACTGCCCTTCTGCTAGTGGAAAGCCGTCTTCAGAGACTGCATACGACTGCATAAGTCGCGGAAAGTATGAAATCGGAGCTTCTTTATTAAGAGCGTTAGCATCGATGGCTGCTGCTTGAGGATTTTTTTCGGGTTTGGCTACAACGACATTTGGAGTTTGCGCTTTTAGATTAAATGCAAACAGCATTATAAATGCTAAAGATAAATTTTTAAAAAAGCTGACCTTGTACATCATTTCAATTGCCCTCATGTTTGGTATAGATTGCATTATATTATATGATATTACACGCAAAAAATTTAATCCAAAGCTCAGCTCGCATAATATCCCAATGTGCTCAACTTTAGAAAAAAATGAACAATATCAGCAAAAGAATCTGTTACTAAATAACCTTGCATGCTGAATGCGACACAGTATAGAAAATAAAAAAATCCTACTCTCAAATATTGACTTAACTTAATACTGCTATGGGCTATATTAGATACAGCTGCAAAAAATGCGATAATAAATAAATATGGCATTTTCAACAAAGTCAAATGAAGCAAATTTGAAGCGCCCAATTCAATTAATAAAATATTATTTCTGAAGTAACTCATGACAAATCCACCCACTGATATCGTCAGAAATGTGCCCATAAAAATTTTTAGCTTTGAACGAAAATTTAGCTCGCTCAGGTAAATAAATATCGGCAGGTAAAAAAAATGAATCAGCACGTTGCTGTAATAAAAATAAACTCTGTGTAAAAAATTCGAAAATGTCGTTGCCTGATGTGGGCGATAAAAATTTCTGCCGACCTTAAAACCCAGCAACCTCAAAAATGCAATGAGCAGACCCGCATTACCAATAGGTTCAAATAAGAAATAAATAAAAGGCTTTACAAGCACAACTGACCATAGCTGAAACAAAGAAATGTCGAGCTGATTGTATTTTGCTAAACCAATTAAGTTCGGATTAACCAAATTCAGACTTGAAACTTGAATATAGTTAAAAATTACACTTGATCCTTGGCTATTAAATATGAACTGCTCTAAGAGTTGTGCGGTTAATTTAAAAATCATCGAAACCAGAGCTAGTTTTATTCCGCTGATTTGACATTTTGATAAATTGACTACGTCTATTTGTTCAGACGCTGTTAATTCTCGACTGCCTCGGGGCACTGCATGTACTCTGTGAAAATTAAATATCCATATAGGCTCAATTGAAAGAATAGCCTCTAAGGGATACTTTTTTACTGATCCAGCGTCTGTCAAATAGTACGCCAAAAACCAAATAAATTTCATCAAACAACAACTTAAGGTCAACGCATATACAGCCGGCCAGCTTTGCTGATGAAAAAAAAGAGTTGTACAAATTGTTACAGCAGTAATTATTAGCAAATACATTGTAGGATTTACTTTTTTTTGAAAAAATGAATAAAAATATAGAATGCAAAATAAACTGAACAGCACGATGATTGTGGCAATCTTGGTACAAAGCATTTTGTTTTCTATAACAATATTTTGATACTTCAGTACGGCATGAAATAAGTTAACTTGGTTTTCTTTTAAGTTTAGCCGGATAAAATTAAACAGAGAATCAAAAAAAAACCAGCCGAAAACTGTTACCGCAGCCAAAATGTAAATTCTTTTAGAATAAAAAATACTGCAGAAAAAAATTAAGATTGGTGCTATTAAAAAATTTTTGCCTATCGACACATATAGTACAAGACCAAACAGTATCGCTAGAAATAATTTACCTAAAGTCGTTTGAAAAAACATTTTTAATTTATTATTCAAATTTTATCCAAATTAGTTTAATTTGCTTGTTACCATTTTGCGTTTATTGCTAGGATAGTCTATGCCCAGAGCTAATGCATTAAAAGAAATTTCTATTATAAAAAAAATTATTAATGAAAATTGTATGCTGCTAAATATTGAAAATAGAAAAAATTTAAATACTCTGTCTACTTTTGCTCTCAAAGAAATATCCGAGGCTTTGGCAAAAGCCGACAAAGATTCGTCAATTTTTTCTGTGATTATCTACGGTGGCCATAAGTCATTTTCGATTGGTTCTGATCTTTCACATTTTAAGAATAAATCTTCACACGAAATTTTAAATGACCCGCGACTCAAGTATTGGAAATTAATTCATAATTTTAAAAAACCACTGATTGCAGCGGTTAATCGTTTTGCAATAGGTTCGGGCTGCGAACTTGCATTATCTTGTGATATAATTATCGCTTCGCAAGACTGTGTTTTCTCGCATCCTGAAATTTTAATTAATTTAATGCCTGGCGCTGGCGGTCTCAAATTGATGCATGCACTTGGAAAGGCGCGGACCGTCTACTGTGCGATGACTGCAGCGCAAATAACATCCGAAGAAGCTTTTAATTCTGGTTTAGTCAGCAAAATAGTCCCCAATGAAAATACCCTATCCGAATCTATAAAAATAGCTCAAGGCTTTAATAAAAAATCTATGCCGGCTTTGTTAAAAATAAAACAATTGTCAAAAATTATATTTACTCAGCAAACAACTCAATTTTTAGATGAAAATCGAAAGCTTTTTTCAACTCTTTTTAAAAAAAAGATGGCGAAAAGGAGCTAAATTGCAAGACTATCAGGGATTTGTTTTTACAGACTTAAACTCTGCCGTCTGGAGCCGAACCCTTGGAGCCTATCGATTTGCCAACGAACTGAAGACGCGCGGACTTATTTGTAAAGTTGTAGATTGTATCACAGACTTTGATGACGATGAAATTCTTAAACTTGTTCATACAATAATTAACAAAAATACTTTATTTATAGCTTTTTCAACAACATTTCTGCTGGACAACGAATCGCTGTTGCAGCCATTTTTAAAACTAAGAAAAAATAATTTTTCGAACTTAAGAAAAATTGTTCAACTGAGCCGGCAGATTAATCCGGCTATCAAAGTCATCTTTGGCGGAGCCAACTCAACAAATTACAATTATCTTAACCCTGATATTATCGTCGAGGGCTATTGTGAAAACTCGATGACAGAGATCATTTCAAAAATTTATGAAATCGAAACTACACCAAAACTTGTAAAAAAAATTCGATCTGAAAATTTGACATTTGATCTGGAAAACATAAGTACGACATATGCAGACAATGATTTTATGTTCAACGGCGAAACTCTTGTTCTTGAAACTTCGAGAGGATGCCGATTTAAATGCAAATTTTGCAACTTTCCACTTAATGGACGCAAACCCAACACTTATTTAAAAACACAAGCCAGTCTAAAGGCAGAGCTCATTTATAATTATGAAAAATTTAATATTACAAATTATTTTCTTAGCGATGATACATTTAATGAAAGTATCGAAAAAATTAAATACATAAAAAAAGTAACTGATGATTTGCCCTTTAAAATAAGTTTTTTTGCCTACTTGCGAATTGATCTTATTGCTAAATACCCCGAAATGGTAATTCTTTTGGCGCAAATGGGATTAAAAAGTGCTTTTTTTGGTATAGAATCACTGAACGATAAAACTGCAAAATCAATTGGAAAAGGTCTTGGAGAAAAAACAACAATCCAAACTTTAAAAAATATAAAAAATATTTGGGGTCCTGATATTCATACAACTGCCTCATTTATTATTGGTTTGCCTCACGAAAGTAATGCGACACTGAATAGTTGGCTACCGCAATTAATAGACCCACAATTTCCAATCGATTATGTTGCCATGTTCCCCCTAACAATATCGTTCGGAACATTTCAGTCTTGGGATTCAGAAATAGCAAAAAATACATTAACTTTTGGATACAGAGTTGAAAAAACTCCGATGGGCGAATACTGGGAAAATAACTTTCTTAATTCAGACAAATCTTTAGAAATAGTTAAAAAATTTTACTTAGAATATCTTGAAAAAAATCCATTCAAAACTATTAACAGTTCTACATATTTAACGCTTCTTGGTTATGGAGTCACCAAAGCTGAAATTGAAAAATTTAAACAAGGCGGCAATTTAAATTTCGTTCATGAAACATCAATTAAAATTCAAAATAGAATTGCTGATTACAAAAACCTTTGCTTACGACAACCATCTGCCGCGACCTGCGTCGATCAAATACTTAACACCAGTAATAGCGCTGGCATCAGGTCCAATCAAAAATGATATTAAACTTGCAACTTCTTTTTCCGGGACTTCTCCTGCTCCAACAGATTTAGTATTTTTAATTATACCCGGCTGAACAACATTGACAGTAATATTTCTATGGAAAAGCTCAGTAGCAATACTTTGACTAAAACTTTCGAGTGCAGATTTTGCTGCTGCATATGCAGAGAGACCCTTCTGATTTGAAAAGCTGGCGATTGAACTAATATTAACAATTCTTCCGTATTTCTGTGCATACATGTCTGCAGCAACAGCACGTACCATACCAAATACACCAAATACATGATTATCAAAACTTTCTTTAAATTCTGAAAATTCTGATGTCAAAAATAATCCTGGCTGAGTATAACCAGCTGAATTGATCAGAACTTTGGGAACTCGTTTAAAATCATTTTTTATCTGAGCATAAACTTCATCCGCGGATATAGAATCAACGACATTTTTGCAATAGACACGAACATCTACTTCAGGTGAAACAGATAAACTTTGTAAAACATCTTTAGCTCTCGAATGATTTGATCTGTAAATTAAAGCCAGGTCATAACCACATAATAAACTTTTAGCGACCGCTAGACCAAGCCCCGAAGTGCCCCCACAAATTATTGCCAGTGGTTTTACTGTCACTTTCATGAAAATATTTTTTTCATTTGTTTAACCTCATAAATAAAATGTATACTCAAAACAAGAAATGAAAACTTCAGATTTTATTCAACTTTATTCAGTTCCAAACCAAAAATCAAATCGTTACTTTGAAAAAACAGATCGTGAAATCGCAAATTTTCTAGACAAATCGAAATCCAGAATGATGAATAGATCGACCTTGCTATTATTGCAGTTAGCACATGACGGTAACTTAATAGATAAAATCAAAAATTTTCCTCGTGAAAAAATTGGCCTTTACAGTGCCAACAAAAATGGGGAATTCCCTTACTCAATTTATTCGGAAAACTCTGATCAACAAAAAATAGTTAAAAATTTAGATCTGTTAAGCCCACAAAGTTTATTTAAGCGTTCTAATGCAATATCCACGGCACAATTAGCCGCATATCTGGATATTAGAGGTCCTGCATTAACATTTTCATTTGGTAGCTTTTTCGCACAACACGCTATTGAACAAGCCTGCGCAGATCTCCGAGCTGAGCGCACTGATTTTGCAATTGTTTGCAGTTCAGTCGCTCTGTTAAATGATGCAGCCAACCATCCTGTGGGCACAAAAAATGAGAGCGCGATAATTATTGGATTTAAGCTAAAGCATGTTGATCGGATTTTAAGTCTTGCATCTAACTTTGAAATGTCTACAAACTATAATAGTCAGTTAAAATATCTCTTATATATATCGGAGGAGTTAAAATGAATTCCCATGAAACGATCTGCTATAATGCAATTACAGAAGTCATCTGCGAAGTTAAAAGTATAAAAAAAAGTACGATTAATCCAGAATTATATCTTTCAAAAGATCTAGGTTTTGATTCTATAGCAATTGTTGATCTTTGGTTTGAGCTCAAAAAATTACTTAACCATAAGTTCGAAGCCTCGGCATTTTTTACTCATCTAAGGTCACAATCAGGATCTACAATTAAAAATGATTTTCAAATCCAAAGTCTGATTGAATATCTAACCCCAAAAAATTAATGCCCACATGTGTGCTCAGCGCTTTTGCGCAAATCAGCCCTGTCGCAGAAAATGTCGAACAGCTATGGCTAGCATTAAAAAATGATGTCACTGGCATATTGCCGGCAAACAATACTGTTTTAAAATCTTTAAATATCAATGGAATAGGTTTCATTGGTGACACAAAAAATTTTAATCAATCTGACTATAATGAGAAATTTATCTTACTTCTGGATAAAACTTTAAATCAAATAGCTCCACAGCTTTCTGGTGTACAACAAATTGATTGCATATATTTAACATTTGGAATTCCTGATTTAAGATTAGAAATTTCAAGCCTCAATCCCATTAAATTTTCGCTGTCCGAACAAATAATTATTCATAAAATTTCTGATTTTTTAAAAAAAATAAATATTAAGCCGCCAATTGAATCAAGTTTTATCGGTATCGATGCGGCTTGCGCTAGCTCAACAATAGCAGTTAGCTTGGCGAGCGAAAAAATAAACTCACGCCAAATTAACAACGCATTGATTTTAAGTATAGATATTATTACAGAGAGTATTCTAAAGGGCCTGTATTTATTAGGAGTACTCGCAACAGACCAAACAGCTGAACCAGATAAAATATCAAGACCCTTTTCTGCAAGCAGAACTGGATTTGTTCGCTCAGAGTCTAGCTGTGCACTGTTTCTTGAAACATATGAAAATTCTGAAATACGAAATCAGTCAGCGTATATGAAAATACTTTCATCCGGAATTTCATGTGATGCTGAACACGTAACTGCAGGATCTCAAAGCGGGCAAGGTATTATTTCAGCTGTAAAATATTGTATCGAAGATATACGGATTCCTATATCTGAAATTAAGCTTGTTAAGGCGCATGGCACCGGCACACTGATCAATGATCACAATGAATCTGTGGCCTTGAATACAGTATTTAAACATCCATTTGAAGTCTATTCTGCAAAAGGTCAATTTGGCCATATGGCCAGTGCGTCAGGAGCATTTGAAATCATTATTTGCGCGTATATGTTTGCAAATAATTTAGTGTTGAAATCATGGAACTCAGAGGATTTAGACTTAAGTTTAAATTTAAAACCAGTACTTAAAACGAATGAAAATAGAAATTTAAATTACATACTTTTTAATTCATCGGGCTTCGGAGGACACAACTGTTGTTTGTTGCTTGAAAAAATTAAACAAAACTAGAATAGAAAATTTTAACAGATTTATCTAATTCTATCCTCAACAGCTGACAGCAGGCTTCAATATCGATTTTATTCAAATTTCCGCTAGGCATAGCCATTGTACGAACCAATATATTGGGGTGACATTTTAAATTTATGATTTTCAGTATTTTATTCTTTTGTTGTTTTTCATTTACGTAAATAAGTCCCCAAAATTCTCTTTTTTTATTTATCCAACTTAAAGCTATGCATGGCGAATTTATAACTTTTGAAATTTGATTCAAGTCCAAAAGATAATCCCTAAATTTAAATTTTTCAGTATGATCGTATTTTAAGAAAATATTTTTTTGATGATCTAAATAAACATGATCTTTAGTTATCAGATATGATTTGAAAAAATCTTCAGTTTTTGTATTTTTTCGAATACTCGGGGACTTGACGATTAGTAAGCCTTTGCCAGTTTTTTTAATTTTTCTATCCTCATTTAAAATACGTAGTTCCGTTGATTTTATTGCTTTTCCAATATAATAATAATCAGGTAAATTTTTATCTATACTCCATTGACCGGTCGAAACCCTAGGACCAGCCTCTGTTAGCCCATAAGTAATATAAATTTTTGCCTGACAGTAGCATCGAAACTGTTCAATATATTTATTTTCAATCGTACTAGATCCGATTGAAACATTGCATTTTAATCGAATTGAATCTTCGTTATTATTTAATAAAAAATGTACCCATGTCGGCGTTAAATGAATAATCGAATTAGTTTTATTATGTTTTTTTAGATCTGCCCATCCGCAAAATTGATTTAAGCTTAAAAGCGAAGCTCCCGAATAAATGATTGTCCACACGTAAGCAATAATTCCGAAAGCGTGGTCCAATGGTAAAACTTTTATAACAGTGCTGTGATTAGAAATATCCATTGATTCAGCATGGGCTTGTGCATTTTTAATTGCACCAGCAACACTCAAAAATGACAGTTCAGGTCTGCCAGTAGAACCAGAGCTAAATACTCCGTAAGTGTTCCACAATTTTCGAGGTGCCAGCTTAGGATTTCCCAAAACTGAAAAAATCTGATTTTCAATTAAATAGACATCTGAAAAATGACTCATATATTCATTTTGACGATACGCACCCCAAGCGCTTGGAACAAGAATGGGGATAAGGCCAACGTCAATAGCTTTAAGATAAATAAGTGTTTTCATATCGTCGTTTGGTTCGATAATTAAAAGAAAAACTTTTGTGATAGACAATTTGGCTAGTGGCTGGAATATCTGATCAATTTTTTTTAAGATGTGAGTATCTGAAATTTTTTGAATGTAACTGTCTAAATATTTTTTTTTCATATTATTAAATTAACATACACTTAAACAAGATTAATAAAATAATTTTATTTGAATTTTTGTTATTTAGTTATACTATTTTATTATAGTAGTAGTAATAAATATATCAACTAATCGGGGCCCTCTATTTCAAATTCAATGAATCGAAGAAAATTCTTGAACCAAGTCGCGGCATCAACTATGGCAGCGACATTTATTCACATTCCAGAATCGACAGCGTCATCAAGTCTAAATAATAAATCCGAAATTAAAAATAAAAAATTAGTCAGACCTAAAACAAATAATGATATTTGCTTTCTATCCTTGCACGAACAAGTTCAGTTGATTCGAACAAAAAAAATGTCCTCACTCGAATTAACAACAATATATTTTCAACGAATTAAAACTTTAGAAACTGACGCTGCTTCAGATCGTAAATTAAATTGCTTTATAACTTTAAACGAAGAAAACGCACTGAGCAAAGCCAGAGAACTCGATGCTCTGGCTGCTCAAAATAAATGGCAAGGCCCGCTGCACGGAGCTCTGATCAGTATAAAAGATGATATTGAAGTGGCCGGCATGCCAATGACCGCTGGATCTAAGCTATTACAAAACTGGAAACCAACGAAAGATGCATTTTGCATCACCCGATTAAAAAATAATGGCGCAGTTATTTCGGGTAAAACAAATCTCGAAGAATTTACGTTTGGAGCACTCGGCGAAAATTTATTCTACGGAAATATTAAAAATCCGTTTAATTTAAAGTATAGCTCTGGTGGCTCAAGTTCGGGCTCTGCCGCATCTGTGGCGGCTGGGCTTTGCTCGGCATCCATCGGATCTGATGCGGCTGGATCCGTACGAATACCTTCTGCGGCCTGTGGTCTGTACGGTTTCAAACCTACTTTGGGAATGATCTCTCGAAATGGGCTGACTCCATTTATTCCAACAAAAGATGCTATAGGATGTATCGCCCGTAGCGCTTTAGATATTAAAATTTTATTTCAATCGATGTGTGGTTACGATATCAACGATCCACTGACATATTTAGTGCCAAAAAATATAAATTCAAACAGTGATTTTTTAATTAAGAAAAATTTTAAAATCGGTTGTCTGACAAATATTTTAAAACCAATGAATACCGAACTTGTATCTGCGTTTAATAAATCAGTCCAGACACTTAAATCTTTGAATCTTGCAATTGAAGATGTCGACATACCCAATGTAAAACAAATTTACACCGTTGGTAAAACTATCAATTTAGTCGAAGAACGAACTTCGATAGAGCTCTTAATTAACAAAGTTCACCCTGAACTTGAATTTGAAAAGGCAATTAAAGAAATGCAAGTTCAGATTCAAAACAGATTGGGGCTTGCCGATAAAATAAGTGCCTCAACCTACTGTTCGGCAGTCATATATAAAAAAAATGAAATTAATAAAATTGTTCAATCCTTATTTCAAAAGGTCGATTTTATTGTTTTGCCAACTCTTGGCGAATTTCCGCCACTTCTGGAGGGGCTCGGTTTAAAATCAAATAAATTCAGTTTAGAACTTGAACTTTTTAAGTTTCCATCTGAATTGGCGGGACTTCTGGGATTGCCCGCAATTACAGTACCACAAGGAATTGGAACAGATGGTTTACCTATAGGTTTTCAAATCATTGGCAGACCTTTCAAAGACAATCAGTTATTAGATTTTGCTATTTTTTTAGAGAAGAAAATAGGTGAATATCAACGACCTCAACCTACGATGAACTCATAGCGGAATATAAATAATGGAAAATATTTTCTGCGACTTAGTTATAGTAACGTTACCACCCATCGGATTTAATAGCCCCGCACTTGGACCAGCGCTTATTACAGCCGCCGTCCAAAAAGCGGGTTACAGTGCTAAGCAAATTGATTTTAGTGCGCGATTTTATGAAAAACATAAACACAACCAGGAAATTAAAAATTGGCTGACTCTGGATACATTTGTTGCGAACGAATCAGGATTTATCGTACCTTTTTTAACAGAAAGCATATCTCATTTTATTTCTGAAATTAAAAATATTAAACCACGCTGGATCGGATTAAGTCTTTTTACAACAAGAGGCTTTTTTATACTGAACCTGATTCTGGACAAAATTAAACACGAATATCCAGAAGGAAAAATTGTTGTTGGTGGTTCAGGTGTTATCGAACAGAATTATTTTCAAAAACTATTAGAAGACAAAAAAATTGATGCCTACGTACACGGGGAAGGTGAAAAATCAATTTTAGAAGTTTTATCCGGCAATTTAGAATACCCTGGTATTAACGGGAGCCCACCCGTTGGGATTGAGAATCTTGATGAAATTCAATTCGCAGATTATTCCGATCTTGATTTTCAAAAAAATTATCTCATAAAGAAAGAAAATAAATCGATTCGCATGTTTTTTATTGAGGGAAGCCGTGGATGTGTTAAGAAATGCAGCTTTTGCTACATCCCCTTTACTAAACCTGGATACAGATACAGATCAACACAATCTATAATCACTGAAGTTTACCAATTAATCGACAAACATGATATGAATCATATTTATTTTGTCGACAGCCTTGTTAATGGATCTTTAAAACATCTCAAAGAACTTTGTCTAAAATTAAAAGAAATTCGCAACACTCAAAAACCTGATCTGCATTGGACTGGATACTTTATTATCCGATCTGAAAAACTTTACGCAAAAGAAAATTTTAAACTTTTGGCTGAATCAGGAGCATACCTTTTAAAACTTGGCGTCGAAAGCGGATCGCATAAGGTTCGACAAGACATGAATAAATTTAACTCGAACGAAGATATTGATTATAATTTTGATCAATGTCTTGAAAATAATATCGGCGTCAGCGCATTGATTGTCGTTGGCTTCCCTACTGAATCCGAAACAGACTTCGATTCAACTAAAAATTTTGTTATTAAACACAGAAAAACTCTTGCTCGCCAGAACAGTCAAATATCTATTAGCTGGAAGGTTGCCGTTATCGATCAAAAAAGTGATCTCAGTCTAAACCCTGATAAATATGGGATCCAATATGACCACCACAAAGAATGGTATTCTGATCATGTTAATATTTTAATTAGCAGCAAAAGATATTTAGATCTTTGTAGCTTGGTGGACTCTTTAAATATTCAACACAGAAATAAATTTTCGAAAGAAAGAGTTTTTGATTATCTCAAAAAATACAACGTCAATGAAGCTGATCTGCAATTACCCGAGCAAGAACTGAAACAGCTCTATTTAAATCAATTGAACTAATTCGCAGATAATTTTTTGGGCTCCAAATTTCTGATTGTTTCGATAAAATCTTTTGAAATTCCAAACTTTGCAGACCAATCAACTTTATCCATATTATCTTTAAATTTTTTCATTTCTGTTTCTGGCATTTTTACAATCGATATACCATATTTGTCGGCTTTATTTCGAACATCATCAGCAATTTGAATGGCCAGTTTTCTTTCAACAAGACTCGCTTTAAAAGAAGCCTCAGAAATAATAATCTGTTCTTTTTTTGTTAATGAATTAAAGAACTTTTTATTTATTACAATCACAGTAAATTGAATATTATGATTTAAATCATTCAGTATTTTTGCAGTATTATATTCGGCATTATAAAAATATCTGGGCGAAACGGTTTCGTAAGCATTGATTTCGTTCTTCATTAAAGCTGACGGAATATCTTCTTTATTAATATTTGCGACAAAACTGCTACCCATTTTTTCAAAAACTGCTTGTGACATCGGAGATAGGTACGTCATTTTTAACTTAGCAAGATCTTCAACCTTTTCTATTTTAATATCTTTTGAAGCTACCGATCTGTAGCCACCACAGTACGTAAAACCTAATCCGACAAGTGGTGATTTTTGTTCTAAACTAGCTAACAATTGTTTGCCCGGTTGCCCGTCCACGGTGGCAAAAGAGTGCTCGTGATCTTTAAACAAAAAAGGAATTTCTAAGGCATGAAAATTAGGATCAAATTTTGTCATATAAAACGTATACAACTGGCTCATCTGCACCTTGCCAGACATCACATCTTCAAAAGTTTTTTTAACAGCCTGAGTATTCGTGTCTTTAACAACCCCTGGAATTTCAATTTGAATTTTTAATTTTCCGTTTGTTTTTTCTTCAACTTCTTTTTTAAAAATTTTCAATGGCTCGTTGACGACTTCATAAGGACCGTGTGCGACTCTAAAAACAATTGTTTTTGAATTTGTTTTTGCGGTCGAAAAAACAGACATAAAAATAATGCTCATAGCAACAAAAGAACTCAACATGAAATTCATAAAATCTCCTCATACGAATTTGTAATTATATTTTACATGTAGGGTATGAACTTACAAGATCTATTCAAATTTGAGACTAGTTTGTTTCAATTTGAGAATCTTCAATCAGATACTCATTCGGTCGGACTTTACCACAAACAAGATATTCAGCCAACTTTATCAACTCTGATCGGTCCACTTTGCCAAACTGAGTTCTCGGAAAAAAACGAACAAACCATATATGCCTCGGCTGCGCATTTGGACGAATTTTTTCTATGACAAAATTTTTAATATCTGCAACTCGACGATAGTCTGGCTTATTGGAAATAATAAAAGCCACAGGTTTTTGATTTTTGATTTCATCACTGATTGGAATTACAACTGACTCTGTAACATTCGGATACAAGTCCAATACTTTTTCTATCTCAATAGGAAACAAGCTTTCTGAACCACACTTGATGCAGTCATCAACGCGGCCTAAAAAAAAGTAAAAGCCGTTTTCATCGATACTGAATAAATCTTTTGTGATAAAATATCCATCGTTAGTAAAAAGATTGTCTTCGGTCACATTCAGATATCTGGAAAAATTCGCTTGCGTACAAATCTGCAATTGATGATCAACTATCCGAACTTTGACATCTGATCTTGGAAAACCAACACTTAAATCAGGAGTTCGCAAATTTTCTGGATGGGAACCAAAAATATTTGCACCGAATTCAGAACCTCCGTAGCGGCTGAATATTTTAGGACGACTTGATTTAAATATTTTCTCGATTTTATCCCTTAGCTCATTCGACAATCGCTCTGCACCTAGATTAATAATCTGAACTGATGAAAGATCATTTTGACTTTTGTTATTTTTCAAAAAGGCTGTGATTAAATGAAACATCGATGGCGTTGCTGTTAAATTTGTAACCGCATATTTTTCAATAGCATTTAAATATTTTTCAACATTTAAACTGTCCATTAAAACTAATTCACTGCCCTCTAAAATAATGGCTTCAGCCTTGCTCAGAGCGTGATTATGGCACAAGCTTGAGGCCAACAAAGAAATATTTTTAAATTTCAAGTGCGAAGGCGACATTCTTCTTTTTGCATTTTCATACTCGGCGCCATAAGACCTGACAACTCCCTTGGGATCTCCTGTTGATCCTGAAGTAAAAAAAATAACAGCATCACGCTCTGATGAATATGCTGCCGGCTGGTAAATTTGGTTTTTTTGTGACAAATAATCGTCTTTTAATGAATAATTTTTTCGACCTTCGTAAATATTTTTCAAATCTGTAAAAACAATTTTAGCCTGACATAAATTAAGAAGCTCACTTATTTTCAATTGTGAATTTTTTGGATTAATCAGAACAACCGTTTTTCCCGCAGCAAGAATTCCGTAATAACAAGCGATGAATTCAAATGAATTATTTCCTATAATCGCTACGATATTATCGCTTTTCTCATGTTGAGATTCTAACAAAGATGCAAATTCAGACGCTTTGCCAACGAGTTGCTTGTAGCTGAAACATCGCTCTTGTTCTGAACTAAGGTCTCGTATTGCTACAGCATTACTATTTGAAAAACAAAATAAGTCTTCACACAAACCCATACGTATTAATCTGACACAATAAGTTTTAATTTAAAATCAGAATCTGTAAACCACCGGCAAACGCGTTGACATTGAAATAGGCAAACCTTAGAATGGAAAGATGCTCAGAAGAAATTTTTTAAAAATAATTAGTCCAATTATTGCTTTAGTCACTGCTCAAGATCTTTTAGCAAAGACGGCACCCGCAAACAATAAGGTGGACCAAAATTCTGATGAACGAACTCATACAGTCTATCTTAAAAAAATTGGCTCAAACACAATTAGTCTTGAAGAAAAAAAATTAATCAAAGATCTCAATTATGATTTTTTACAATCGGGAAAGATGCTCTCATTCGCACACAAACCTTGCGAAATCAAAAATGAGCGCCAAAACGGATTTAAGACTATTTACACCTTCAGATCTACGTCAGATAAGGCCGACTACTTAAACAAAAAAGAAGTTTTAATCAAAAATTTTCAAAATAATAAAAACCGATCTCAATCTTAGTGTAAATTAAAAACTTATGTCTGAATTACTTCTAGGAAAAACAACAGTCATTTTCGGAGGCGGCGGTCATATAGGCTGGGAAACTGCAAAAAAATTAGCAGCGCACAAATCAAAAATAATTATCCTAGCCCGAAGAGATATCGAAAAAATTCAAAGTCAGCTTTCAACGCTTCCACATCATACTGAACTGAATCATATGGTTATTTATTGCTGTGTTAAAGACTCTACATCTATCCAAGCAGCTGCAGACCAAGTTCAATCTGAAGTTGGTCGCTGTGATATTTTAATTAATGCTGCTGGGGTCTCATCGAGTTTAAAGTCAAAAAATCTTTCTCAGCTAACCGACGATATTTTCGATCATATTATATCGACAAATGTCAGAGGAACATTCGCTGCCGTAAGAGCTTTTCAAAGTTTACTGTTAGCTAGCAACAATTCGCTTGTTGTGAATATCGCTTCCGCTTCGGGAGCGAACCCAAACTTTAGAAATCTTGCATATAGCGCATCAAAAGCAGCGGTCATATCGTTAACTCAGTCGTTGGCTGCGTTGCTATCACCAAACACACGCGTTATTTCGATTTCACCAGGCCCATTAACAAATCCTGTTTCTGGCATAGACAGGCCGGCCGAGTTTAATTCTGAACAAGCGCAAAAATGTTTTCTGCAACGACTGGCAGAACCATCTGATGTGGCCACAGTCATAGAATGTTGCGCAACGCAAATGACATTTATAAATGGTCAGAATATAATTGTCGATGGTGGCCGTTTCTAACTATGATTATGAAATGACAAAAAAAACAATCATCACTTGCGCTATCACGGGCGCCGCAACTCAAAAAACCGATACGCCGTACTTGCCCATAACTCCAGATGAGATTGCAAATTCAGCCTTAGAGGCTGCTGGCGCAGGAGCGACGGTCGTCCACATTCACGTTCGTGACCCAGAAACCGGTCGACCTTCGATGAAATTAGAATACTATAAAGAAGTTGTTGAAAGAATTAAGTCTTCGAATCCAAATTTAATTATTAATTTGACGACGGGGCCAGGCGCGCTGATGAAAATCAAACCTGATTCGCCGGCCGAGCTTGACCAAGGCACCAGAATGTTTAGTGCTCTTGAAAGAGTTCGCCATATTGAAATTATAAAACCAGATATTTGCACTTTAGATTTAAATACTATGAATTTAAAATCTGGTTCACTTCGAATAAATCAAACAGATGTTTGCCGAGAAATGCTGAAGCGAATTCTTGCTGTTGGCACAAAACCTGAAATCGAACTTTTTTCTTCTGGTGATGTGATGTTCGGATTAGATCTAGTCAAAGAGGGCCATATTTCTAATAAAAATGCACTCTGGCAAATTGTTATGGGAACAAAATATGGATGGCCAGCAACGACAGATACTCTTCAGTACGCATTAAAACAACTACCTGCAGATTGCACTTGGTCTGCATTCGGAATCGGAAAATCGGAAATGCCTATGGCTGCACAGACATGGATTTTCGGAGGACATATAAGAGTTGGTTTAGAAGATAACATCTACATAACTAAGGGCAAATTAGCCGAATCAAATGCCGCGCTCGTCGAGAAAGCAGCTCGTATCATTTGTGATCTCGGAGGAAGTATTGCAGACTGCAGTGAAGCGAGAGTGATTTTAAATTTATGATAACTGATGATCATGTAAATAATATTTTACTACGAATTAATTCAAGCCCGTGGGCACAACCATACAGTGAAGCTGTACTTCATTTTCATCAGTTGACCTCTGCCAACCAAATTCCAGTTCGTTACGGCTTATATTCTTACAATCTGAATCGCTTTATTGCAGTTGATGGCTTAGATCTTTGGAGCTTGATATCTGCTGCAAAAATTCTATCTTCGAAGTTAGCATTAACAATTGCCGTTTTCAAAACGCAACCACCAATTAATTTTCAGAATGATACCTGCTTGCTTTGGGAGGTTGAAAAGAAAGATTTATTTTTAGCCTCTCGGCAAACGCCCGGCCTGTGCTTGATTGATGGAAGTGATATTATTCAAACAGGTTTCCCTAAAGATCACATTCTAATTATCAATGAAATCATACATGACCAAGAATTTTGCCACTTGGTTATTAAATCAGTCCTATCAGCGCA
>JAYTMM010000192.1:0-9280 GCA_043728555.1 Pseudobdellovibrionaceae bacterium | reverse complement strand
TTCGATACCATGATTGACCAGATCGTGTTTGGCTTCATGATATAATTCAGAACTTTGTAAAAGCGCTTTCGACGGAATGCAGCCTACGTTTAAACATGTTCCGCCCAAAGTTTTATCTTTTTCGATGACAGCCGTTTTTAATCCCAACTGTGCTGCGCGAATTGCGCCAACGTATCCACCGGGGCCAGAACCAATAACTATAAGATCGAACTGTTCCATAAAAATCCTTAGCTTGAAAAATTAAAAAATTAAACTTCGATCAATAAACGTTCAGGGTCTTCGACGCCTTCTTTGATTTTAACTAAAAATCCGACGGCTTCTTTGCCATCTAAAATTCTGTGATCGTAAGACAAGGCCGCGTACATCATTGATCTGATTTCAACTTTACCATTGATGGCAACAGGACGTTCTTCAATTTTGTGTAAACCTAAAATCGCACTTTGTGGCGCATTTAAAATTGGAGTCGACAACATCGAACCAAAAACACCACCGTTTGTGATCGAGAATGTTCCGCCCATCAAATCATCCGGAGTAATTTTTCCGTCACGACCGCGCGTACCTAAATCACGAATGGCTAATTCAATTCCAGCGATACTCATCATGTCTGCGTCTTTGATCACGGGAACCATCAGGCCGCGTTCTGTGGATACGGCCATACCGATATTAAAATAATTATGATATTCGATATCAGTTCCTTCGATCCACGCGTTCGCTAACGGAAAAGTTTTTAAGGCTTCGATCGCAGCCTTTACGAAAAATCCGTTGAAACCTAAATTTACGCCGTATTTTTCCTTAAACCGATCTTTGTATTTGTTTCTGATCTCGATGACTTTTGTCATGTCGATTTCATTGAATGTCGTTAAGATCGCAGCGTTGTGTTGTGCTTGTACTAAACGCTCTGCAATTTTTTTACGAATATTTGTCATCGGTATGCGTTTGATTTCGCCTTGCTTCGATGGCCCTTGCAAGACCGGAATCACAACTGGTTTTGTAGGAGTCGCCGGAGCTTTTGCAGCTACTAGCATTGCAGGCTGAGCATTCAGCGCATCTGATTTTGTCAGACGACCGCCAAGTCCTGTGCCCGCGATTGTTGAAGCATCAAGTCCGCGTTCGTTCACAACACGCGAAACTGCAGGCGATAAATGATTTTGTAAATCGGGATGAGTATTTTTTGTTGCCGCACTTGCTGCGGGTGTTGACGTTGCTGTTGGTACAGCTACTGACGGTGCGCCTGCAGGTTTCGCTGCGGCGGTATCAATTGTTCCAACGGTAGCTCCGATTTTTACAGTTTCACCAGCCTGAGCTGTAATATTTAATGCGCCATCTTTTTCGGCGACAACTTCCACAGAGGCCTTGTCTGTTTCAAGTAATAAAATAACATCATTCATTTTTACATAGTCGCCAGATTTTTTGGCCCAGCTTCCGATGATGGCTTCAGTGATTGATTCGCCAACGGCAGGAACTTTAACATCTATTTTCATAAGAACTCCATTTCAATAAAACGTTTAAAAAATAAAACTAAATAATAAAATTATAACGACTGTTAAATTGCAAATGCCTTTTCAATAATTTGCTGTTGTTCAGTTCTGTGTCTGTAAATCGAACCCGTCGCAGGACTTGCGCGATCAGGGCGACCTGCGTAACTGAAGCTGACCTTTAAATTCATTTCAGTAATTAAATTCATAATTTTAAAATAAACAAAACTGAACGATCCCATATTTTGCGGTTCTTCTTGGGCCCAGACAACTTTCTTTAAATTTTTATACGAGCTTAAAATTTCTTTTAATTTCCAATCCGGAAACGGAGAAACTTGTTCAATTCTGACCAGCGCAGTTTTTTGATCGTTTGTTTTTTCGCGCTGTTCAAGCAGGTCGTAATAAAGTTTTCCTGAAACCAAAATGACTTTTTCAACCTTGCCCGCATCACTGAGCAATTGATCTGAAAGAACTTCTTCGAATCGTCCGTTGGCCATATCACTGATCATGCTGGTTGCGCGCGGGTGACGTAATAATGATTTTGGCGACATGATCACCAATGGTTTTCTGAAATCACGTTTCACTTGGCGACGAAGCGCATGAAAAATTTGTGACGGCGTTGTTAAATTCGCAACCGTTATGTTGTTTTGTGCAGATAACTGTAAAAATCTTTCCATGCGGCCCGATGAATGTTCAGGGCCTTGGCCTTCGTAACCGTGAGGTAATAATAAAACTAAACCGCTCATCTGTTGCCATTTTGATTCGCCAGCACATAAAAATTGATCGATAATAATTTGGGCGCCATTGCAGAAGTCACCAAATTGGGCTTCCCACATTGTTAAAAAACTGGGATCAGTGATTGAATTTCCGTATTCAAAACCCATCACTGCATATTCAGATAAAATTGAATCGTAAACACAAAAATATAAATCATCGGTATCAAATTTTTTCAGTGGAAAAAATGCTTCACCTGTTTTTGAATCATAAAAACCAGCGTGACGGTGAGTAAATGTGCCACGCACACAATCTTGTCCTGTTAATCTGACGGAAGCGCCTTCAGATAATAAACTTCCGTACGCCAGTAATTCAGCCATGCCCCAATCACAAGGCTCTGTACCCATGGCCATATTTTTTCTGGATTCAATTAATTTATTTAATTTAGGATGTAAATTGAAATTCGTAGGAATTTCAGAAAGCATTAACCCAATTTTTTCTAATTTTTTTGATTCAATCGAAGTTTTTACTGATTTTTGAATATCAGTCGGAGTTGCTTTTTTTAATCCAGACCATGCGCCTTCGAATTTAAAAGTTTTGACTTTAGGTGCAGCTAATTTTGCGGCCTCGTAAATTTTTTGCAGATCATTCATGCGATCTGTTAATAATGAATCAGAAAAATTTTGATCACAGACATTCTGTGAAATTAATTGTTTCGAATAAATTTCACGAAGCGTTGGATGTTTTTTAATAATATCGTACATCAGTGGTTGAGTGTAGGCAGGCTCGTCGCCTTCGTTGTGACCGAATCTGCGATAGCAAGTCATGTTGATCACAATATCGCGACCCCATTCTTGACGATAACGAACAGCGATATCCATCGCGCGCGTACAAGATTCGGCATCGTCACCGTTACAATGAATCACAGGAATTGCTAAAACTTTTGCGACATCAGACGAATAATGCGCTGACCTTGCATTTTCAGGATTTGTTGTAAAGCCGACTTGGTTATCAACAATCAAATGAATTGTTCCGCCAACAGTGTAACCTCGAACATGTGCCATTTGAAAAGTTTCCATCACGACACCTTGGCCTGCGAATGCAGCGTCACCGTGAACTAATATTGGAATTACTTTTTTTCGGGTATCCGTATCTTTACGGCGACGCTGTGATGCGCGTGCCATTCCTAAAACAACGGGATTAACAGCTTCAAGATGCGAAGGGTTGAATGCCAAATGACATTCAACTTTTTTGCCTGCGACATCTTTGATTTTTGTGTAACCTAAATGATATTTCACATCGCCGTCGAAATCTTCCAGCGGAGATTCAAGTTCTGTTGGACCGTTGAAATCCGCAAACATTTGCGCAACGTCTTTACCCATAAAATTCGCCAACATATTCACACGCCCACGATGTGACATGCCGATGACGATTTCTTCATTTTTTAGCTCTGAGCTTTTCAGAACCAAATGATCCATCATCGGCAGCATGGCATCGCCACCTTCGATTGAAAAACGTTTTGTTCCCACATAACGAGTGTGAATAAATTTTTCTAAAGCTTCGGCATTTGTGATTGATTTTAAAATTTCTTTTTTCTGATCAACAGATAATTTAAAAGCATTCGCATTGTGTTCAAATTCTTTGATGAACCAATTTCTAATTTCAGGCAGAGCTTCTGCGCATTGAACTGTTAATTTACCGCAATACACAGATTTTAAATGTGTGATGATTTCTTTGAGTGTTGCATTGGGTTTTCCAATGATTGAAGCGATTTGAAATTTTTGATCCAGATCTTTGTCGGATAAATTAAATTTATTTAAACGCAACTGATCACTGGGCGCAGGAGTATTTGTCAAAGGGTCAAGATCGGCTTCGAAGTGTCCGTAATTTCTGTAGGCAGAAATTAAATGGTAAACATCTAATTCTTTTTCAGACAAACCAAACGATCCGTCTTTCATAAATTCAACGCCTTCGAAAAAGCGTTTCCATTCGATACCAACAGAATCCGGCGCAGTTTTAAATTGTGAATAAAGTGATTCAATATATTCAAGATTTTGCATATTCATAACAGCATCCTTAAAAACGACAAAAAAGTTAAATTTTCTGCCTTGATCGTCTCACAGAAATCAAGCAAGATGAAACATATTTTTTAACATAATTTTGGAGTTCACATGAACAGTAATTTGAATATTAAAAATCATTTTTTAGTCATCGTCAGACACGGCGAATCCCAATGGAATCAAGAAAATCGTTTTACAGGCTGGAAAGATGTCGAATTATCTGAAAAAGGAATCAAAGAAGCCGAAAAAGCTGGCAAACATTTGCTCGCAGAAAAATTCGAATTCGATATGGCTTATACAAGTTGTTTGACACGAGCTATCAAGACTTTGAATTTGATTTTATCAGAGATGAATATCAACTGGCTTCCAGTGATCAAAGATTGGCGTTTGAACGAACGTCATTATGGCGATCTGCAAGGACTGAACAAATCAGAAACCGCCGAAAAACATGGCGAAGCACAAGTCAAAATTTGGCGACGCAGTTACGATACGCCGCCGCCAATGATGTCGCTATCAAACCCCGAACATCCATCGCATGATCCCAGATACCGAAATATAAATCCGAAAATTTTACCAAGTGGTGAATCTTTAAAAAATACTGTCGACAGATTTTTGCCACTTTGGAATCAGCAAATTTCAAAAGATATTTTAGCAGGTAAAAAAGTTCTGATCGCTGCGCACGGAAATTCTTTACGAGCATTGATTCAGCATCTTGAAAATTTATCTGAAGCCGAAATTATGGAAGTCAACATGCCGACGGGAATCCCGATGGTTTATGAATTGGATTCATCATTAAAGGTGATCTCAAAACGCTTCATTGGTGATGCTGATGAGGTCAAAAAAGCGATGGATTCTGTCGCAAATCAGGGTAAAAAAACGGAACTGTAAATATCTGAAAACTGGTTTTAAAATTGCTCCTCATAGGACATGTAACGACTTGTTAATTTCATATTGTCTCAGTTTGAGATCATCTGAAAATGATCAACGTTATTTGTAACCTGTCAAAATTTTTGACAGAGGGAGACGCCTATGAAGTTTTCAAAATTTTTGCTTTTAGCGATTGCAATGCCTGTGGTATTGCAAGCTCAATCTGCGCGTGAAATGCAATTCAAAGAATTGTCGATCGAATCAACGCGTGAATTTACAGAAGCCAATTCAAATACGGGCAGCACTTCGATCGCTCGTAAAATGAGTTTGTTTGATATGCCCGAAGAATATCAGTGTCCTTTGTTTTCTGATTCGCCTTACGCAGATGTTTTGGGTGCGATTGATCAAATGCAAAATCAATTAAACACGGTTTTTCCAAATTGTGAAAATAAAGTGAACAACGATCAAATTTCTGCAAAAGCCGGCGAATTACGTACAAAAATATTCGAAGCACAAAAATTACAAGAATTAGGTCAGTCCTATAAATTAAATGCAACAACAAATTCGATCATTCAATTGACTCAGCAATTGCAGCAATCACTGTCATCGATAGCACAAAGCCAAACCAAAGTTTGTTACAGATCAAACCAGCAATTTAGGAATGTTATTTTTTCGATGAATGAAACATTTCAATCGTTGGCGCCAGTTGTATTAGATTTTGTGAAAAATAATCCAGCCTTGGCCGTCAGCATGGGGCCGACGTTAAAAATATTAGCCGGTGCGGATAATATTTCAAAAGGGATTTCGTTGATTGAACAAATCGCAAAAGATTCTGTGATGTTTGATATGTCGGACAAAGATAACAGAATGAATACGATTAAAAACGTTTGTCAATTTATGAAATTATACAGACGGGTTCAATATTTGCGACTATCAAAATTGGGGCAAACGCAATCCATACAAAATGATTTTCAGAAAAAAATTGGAATTATGAACCAAAAATTGATTTCTATCAAAATGCAATCGGGATCAGTACGTTCACAGGATGCTGAATTTAAATCAACATCGATGTTTGCAACAGTTTCGTCGGATCCAACGTATGATTTATTTGAAGCATTGTCGAAAGTTTTACCTGCTGATATTATAAAAATTCAAAAAGCAATTTCTGATGTTGATTCGGCCAAAGAGCAATACAATTTACCGTTGATTCCACAGTGCCAGATTATTTTGGTGACTCGTAAAAACGTGTTGTTGCGACAATCAATTTCAGATGTGGTCAGTTTTGCAAAACAGTACGGTGAAGCTGCCGATATTGATGGGTTGAATGAAAGCATGCGAGCTTATGACGAAGAATTTGTCGCTATCGAAAAAAATAAAGACAAAAAATCATGTGTGGCATTAGGTCAAGATTGGTTAAAGATGGCCAATCAAATATTATTTGAAGGTCGAAAATTGGTTTCGCAGTATGAAATTGCAATGTCGGAAATTAATGGCGATAAATTTAGTTCTGAACAAAAACGAATTTCGCAAAAAGAAAAACAAATTCAAAATGAAAAATCGAATTTCGAAAGCTTAAAAACATTAATTAACGTGGCGGCATTTGAATCGGCCGAGCTTGAAAAGCGTTTCAAAGATATGCATCGCTATTTATTTAAAGGTCCGGATTTTAATGAAGTCAAAGCCAGCTGCAACCCTGCAGACAAAAATGCGAACTGTTCAACGGGTACGATTAAGGCCGCCTATCAGTGGTACCGAAACGATGGTCCGATTTACGAGTTGCTTAAAAATGACGAACAATTTTTTGATCTTGAATACAATAAAGTAAATCAGGCACTACGTGAAGTTTTACTCTTTGAATCTATCGCTACGCAAAAAGATTTCGGAGGAAAAATTCCATCAGAGCAAACTCAGTTCAGTCAATTTATAGCGAAAACATATGAATTGTCGCACATAAATAAAAAGTATCTAGTTAAAAATTCTTCACAAATGATCAATATTTGTCGTCAGTCGAATATTGCATTGAACAGTTATTTAAAGGCCACTGAATTCTTAGCCAGTTCAGAAAGTTTGTGCAATATGGTGTATCCGGCTTTGGATGCAGAAACAAATGTGGCAAATGCGTTATTGGGTTACTGCCAGCCGTTAAACGGAACGGCTTCAAAAATACAGCGTCAAATTATAAAATTGGTCGGCATCGGTCCTGCTGCGAACCAAACCTCAGATGTATACAAAAATAATTTTAAATATTCGATGAAAAGCTTTGTTGATAAATTGATTCAAAAATATGATGATTTAGGTTGTGAGCAAAAAAGCGGAATTAACTAAAGCCCATTTATTTTATAATTGTCAGATTATTCAACCTGATTTTAAGGGCCATGATTCAAACATGGCTTTTTTAGTTTCTGATGGAATCATTCGTTGGATAGGTCATAAAAACAAAGTTCCTAAAAATTATAAAATCATCAAAGATTTTAATCTTGAAAAAAAATTAGTCATGCCGTCATTCATTGAATGTCACACACATACGGTTTTCGCGGGCGATCGTGCCGATGAATTCGAATTGCGAAACACAGGCGTCAGTTACCTTGAAATCGCAAAACGCGGCGGCGGGATTTTATCGACCGTTCAAAAAACACGTGAAATTTCAAAATCCAATTTGCAAAAAATTTCACAAAACAGAGTGAACGAATTTTTACGTCAAGGCGTCAGCACGCTTGAAATCAAATCAGGATATGGTTTGGATTTAAAAACAGAAATAAAAATACTTGAAGTCGCCAAATCAATGCAAGGGCCAGAAATCATTACTACATTTTTAGGTGCTCATGCCAAACCCAAAGAATTTGATTCTTATGCCACGTATTTGGAATACATTTCAGGCACCGTCTTTCCAGTTTTGAAAAAGAAAAAATTAACAAACAGAGTTGATATTTTTATCGAGAAAAATTTTTTCGAAGCCATAGATGCAAAAATATTTTTACAAAAAGCGAAAGATTTAAATTTTGATTTAACTATTCATGCTAATCAATTGTCTGAATCGGGTGGTGCTGAATTGGCCATCGAATTAAATACAAAATCTGCTGATCATGTGATTCACTTAAGCAATAAAACTATTCAAAAATTTTCAAAATCAAAAACAGTCGCAGTATTATTGCCAACAGCAGATTTATATATGAAATGTGCCTATCCAAAAGCGCGTGAATTAATTGATGCTGGCGCAACAGTTGCGCTTGCAACAGATTTTAATCCGGGCAGTTGTCCGTCGCAGGATTTAATGTTGGTAGGCTTGCTGGCGCGTCTTGAAATGAAGATGACTTTGCCCGAAATTTTTTTAGCCTATACAAAAAACGCAGCGATCGCGCTGGGTATAGAAAGCCAACAGGGTGATTTTTCTGTTGGAAAATATGCAAATTTTATTTGCACCAATGCAAACATGACTGATTTTTTCTATTCAGTAGGCAGAGTACCTATACATCAACTTTTCATTCGAGGATCTGTTGTTAAGGTCTAGGTTTTCGATTCAAATAACGCCTAGCGCATAATAAATTTCAGATTCTGACATTTATGTTGTTATTTACCCAATACATTTCTAGGCTCAGATTTATGGCAGCAAGTTATTCATCTTTTTTATCGACGCGTTTTTATAGTCCGGTTTTTAACACAGCCTTATTTGATGGGCCTTTTCGAATTTATTTTTCGCAAAGTTACGAATCCGCCGCTTTAAAAATTTACCATTTATTACAAACCAACCACACCGAGCTTTGGACAAAATATAAACGTTGGGCTGATCAAACAAAAAAACATGCGTTCATTGTTATTTATCCAACGATCAAAGATGTTCAAGTTGCATTTGATAATGCGGTCGAAGCTCAAGCTTTTCCGATTTGTCAGAAAACAGATGATGGTCATGTGATTGGTTTTGAAAATCCAAACACAGATGCTGATTTTGAAAAATATTTTTCGGGCTTAGTTTCTTCGCTTGAAAAAATCAGTGAAAATTTTTCTGAAAAAGTTCTTCAGTCTAAAACATCAAAAGATGCGCCCCTTCAGTAAAGAAAATAAAAACAAAGGCCAAGTTTTGGTCGAATACATGTTGCTGTTACTGATTTCAGTTTCATTTGCGACATTGCTTGTCAGCAAGCTTGTCAGTCGTAAAGAAGGCGATGA
>JAYTMM010000191.1:0-2559 GCA_043728555.1 Pseudobdellovibrionaceae bacterium | reverse complement strand
GCAAACGGATTCAGTTCGATTAAATTAAATCCACCAGGCGGCATGATTTGATCGGGCATTAAACCGATCAAAGCACCAAGATCATGAATTAACGGAAATGCAATTTGATTATGAACCAGCACTGATTTAATTGCTTTTTCAACAACCTGTTGGCACATGTAAACAATATTTTCTTTTCGGCCAGCGCCAACGAACAATGTTTTCGCAGAATCCAAGTCGCCCTCGGCGATGTGAAATAATTCTTGAGCGTATTGCTTTTCAAAAAGTCTTTTAATGTGTTGGTTCATTTAAAATATTTCCTGACCATTATGAAACGCTTCAAAACAAACGCCACCAAATATTTTGCGTTGATCAAATTCAGTTTTATTTTTAAGAATGAAATCGATGGGTAAATGACTCCATCGTTGTGAATATATTTTTTTTTGTACATCACGCATATTTTCTGTATCAGAAAAAACCAGTAACATATCCAGATCAGAATCCGCATGAAAATTTCCTGATGCACCTGAGCCAAATAAAAAGCACTGCTCAACAGGGATTTCGGCTTTAATTTTTTTTAAAATTGCAGCGGCTTCCTGTGCAGGATTTATCCGAGTCGTGTTTTTTTGCGTCAATTTCATTAGGCTCATAAATTGACATTAGCATCTTTATTTGTTGCGAGCAATATGACGCTTTATTATCCGATAACTTTATTGGTTCAATCATCTTTGCGGATAATGCTGTTTTATCCGAGCCTATCTGCCAACAACGCTTAATACCCATCCCAGACTGGACCAAAATAAGACATTCTGCACAGAACATTTGTGCGAGCTAAAAAAAATCACGTACAATAAAATCATCGTGAACAACACCTTATGTAAAGCCGAAAATACAAATTTAAACGAACAACAAAAAAGCAAAAAACCTTTTTTCACGCTGACGCGCAAAAATCAAAAAGGCCAAGTCGCGATTTTCGTCGCGCTGATTTTTCAAATCGTTTTTATTTTTTTCGCATTGCTCATCAACGTCGGCCTACTGGTTCACCACAAAATAAATCTGCAACAATCCACGGACCTAGCCGCCTACTACGGCGCCACGAAACAAGCCGAAATGCTAAACGTGATTTCACACGTGAATTTTCAAATTCGCCAAGCGTGGAAATTATTGACGTGGCGATATCGGATTTTGGGGACGTTTGGGATGATCGCGCAATCGCCAAATGCCATTAAATTACCAATTGTATTAACCACGCCTATAACTTATCAAGATAACGACGGCGCTAAATGCCCCCCAACGAATGAAGTTAATTTAAACGATGTTCCTGCATTCTGTTTGGCGCATATTGGTTTTGGTGATTGGCATGGCGCCAATAAAGAAACGTTTTGTAAGGCCAGTTGCACTCAGCTAAATACAGGTGTGTCGAACGTGGTTAATAATATTTCTACAGTTGGTTCGTTTTCGGTTACCGGTGCAACTACTGGCGCCGCTACTGCGGCCGCTATCGCATCTGCTAATAGTAATATTGAAGCTATTTGCAAAAAGAGTACAATCATTGGTTCGACTATGTTGGCGCAGTTTTTAAACAGTTATGGTTTAGATACAGCGAAAAAAAGATCAGCAATAAACGCTTTATTCGCAAATTTAAATAATGAAAGTCAAAAATTCATAGATTTGAATGGTGATCTGGTTGAAAAAGGATCGAAAAATACTTTTTTAAATAATCTGACCGAAGCGAACAGGTCATCGGTCGGCAGCACGTTCAAAGTTTTGAATGGTTCATCTGGTGATTTTTCTGGCGGTGATGATTGTAAAACGCAAATGTATTCAGAAATTCTATTTCAATACATAGCTTTTTATCAATTGGCCTGTAAGCACAATGGAGATGAAAATAATTTTGAATTTGTTGATACTATTACTTCAACAGGCGCATTGCACCCAACTATTATCAGTCAAGTGCCTGATGCGAATGCAATCCGTAATAGTTTTATACAAAAATTTAGTATCGGGATCGAAAAAAATCCATGGTGTATGGTGTATTACGGAGCCAGAGCACAAAGCGAACCTAAAATTCCGTTTCTTCCCATCAGTGTTATAAAATTAAATGCAGTTTCATTTGCAAAACCATTTGGTGGCAGTACAGGGCCTTGGTTTTTTAAAAATTGGCAGCCAGGCGTTTCAGTCGGTGACCGTGAAGGCGGAAATGCGGCTGATCAAGTCGACAAAACATTGCCATTAAGAAAAATTTCTGGAGCAGCCTCTTCTCAAGCTAAAGCACAAAATATAATTATGAACTATGCAAATTATGTGGGTGATACTCGCGGCCTTGCTAAAGACACCTACATTGGAAGATATCATGATCTGCTCATGGGTGGGTCGAAGATTGGCGACGGCAGAGCTGATTTAAAATTTGCAAATTGGTCAAATATAGCAACCCCTGACGCTGATTTATTGTCAATGCCGGCGGGCCGAATTAGAAAACTTGAAATGTCAGTGGTTGCGCCGAATCAGTTTGATTTAACGTATTATTCAATCGAACCCGATTTTTATAATAACTATTACAAAGGCAGAATGGAATCCGGC
>JAYTMM010000190.1:0-7271 GCA_043728555.1 Pseudobdellovibrionaceae bacterium | reverse complement strand
GTAATCAATCAGTGCAACGTTATTTGATTTTACTTTGATGTAAATACTTGAACACATTAAAAAAGAATCTGGATCTGCAATTTGAAATGATACGGATTGAATATCGTTTTCATCCATTGTGAAATTGGCGATGGGTGTGATTACAGGCGGAGCGTTCGATTCCACGCGCTTTCCAGGTTCGAAATTTTCGCCCAGCTCAGATTTTTTTCCGCCCAATAAATTAAAATCACAACTTGTTAAAACAAGTGATGAAATTAAAATCACGAAATAAAAATACCAAATATTTTTTCTCACAACATACGTCCCAAATATCATCCTAACATTTTCGACCATACAAAAAACCAATAAACATGAAGTGAATCGTACTGATACACCTATATTTAAGTATGACGTGGTCTGTGTTATTCTGGGACGTTTAGTCTGTCGACTAGACTTGTTCTAGTCTTTGGGATTAGGACTTTCGGATGATGGTATTTGGTCGAGGACCTCGGAATTAAGGCGCTTTGTCCAGCGCTTGAAATCCGGTGTTTCTCCATGTTGAAAAAATTCCTTCTGAAATATAATTGGGATTTGCAAAATCAGTTTTTGAAATTGCACCGTCGTAAACTAAAACAGCCGAAGCACGCGCACTTCGCGCATTTGAATAATCAGACGAATTTGAAATCTCTAGAGTTTGCAATAGTTCAGCATAATTTTTAGAAATATTAAAGCCAATCACCCAACGCACAAGCTCGGATTGATCTTTTTCTGCTAATTTCAATTTTTGAATAGCTTTTGGGATTTTAAATTGAGCTACAATATCTGGGTTTAAGTCTGTATTTGAAAAACTGGCCTTTAATAAATAGAGATCAACACTCGTAAAAAAAGTTTTAAATTCTTTTGTCTCAGCCAGCTTTTGCAAATCTAGCAAACCCAATTTTTCAGCTTGTCTTTGTGCGCTGCTGCTTTGCGAACTGGCCGAAGATCCAGTGCTGAATGAAAAACAAATTTCTCCGCAATCTGTCATGCGGTTATTTACATTTTTAGGATTATTATCACCACCAAAACTAAAGTCTGGGCGAATAATCGCAGCTCGGCGCATTTTTTGATAAACCAAGGCCGTATTATATTCTGATTCAGATAATTTAAACAGAACTTCAATGCGATTATAACTTTGCTTCGATTTATAGGTATAGGCCGTATATTCTTGGACCGAGGCAAATGAAATTCCTGTTTTGTTAATTTCACCACGATGACGCTGACCTGGCGAATCGCGATCAATAAAAATATCACTTAAACGAAACAAACCGTGATCATTATTATAACCTTTTTGATGTGCAACAACAATTCCTAGCGATTGATTGTACAATTCATTGAGCTGATCTACAGAATCACGATTAACTAAAACAACTGGTAATTTTTTATTATAAATATCAACCGTACCTGCTGTTACATTTATTTTTTGCAATTCGCCGATGACATTGGCGTCTGTTTTAAAAACATCAACGCATTTATTTTGCGCTAGCGACAACGATGAACTAGATAACGTTAAAACAAATAATAATTTGAATAAAATTACATTTTTCATTATTTAACCTCTAGATTAATTTTGTTTAAATCGTTCAACGTCAACAAACCCATTTTTGCAGCTTCGTCTGACAACTGTTTTCTGAATTTCGGATGTGCAATATTAATTAATGCAATGGCGCGCTCGCGCTCATTCATACCGCGAATTTCTGCGATACCGTATTCAGTCACCACATGAGTCACATTTTCATGCGGCGTCGTGATCGGACCTTTGTACAAACTTAATGTGATCGAAGAAATTGTTTCATTTTTTGCTGTCGAACGAATGGCGATAATCGCTTTGCCGCCTTCTGATCTTGAAGCACCTGACATAAATTCAACTTGGCCACCAGGGCTTGAAATTCGGCCTTCGGGTCCCATTGTCGCATTCACTTGACCGAATAAATCGACCTGCAAGGCTGTGTTCACAGCGTGAAATTTTGGAATCTCAGCAACACGTCCTGGTGAATTCACATATTCAGTTGAAACAAATTTAACTTTTGAATTTTTATTTAACCATTTATACAAGTTACCGCTTCCAAAAGCAAAACCTGCTTCGGCGCGAATTGCCGTTCCATCTTCAATCATTTTCATCATGTGATCGCCAAACATTTCCGTCGAAATTTTAATTTTATTTTTTTTCGCTAAACGTAAACCCTCTGGCACTGCGCCAAAAATATTTCCGATACCGACTTGTAATGTCGCACCCGAATCGACCAATTCACCAATATTTTTACCAATTTGCGAATCAATTTCATTCGCAGGAACAGTCGTCGGCCCTGCTAATTCTGTCTTTGATTCAAACGAAGACGTAATTTTTGATTTATGAATTCTGTTGTCACCCGTTGTAAAAGGAATATTCGGATTTATTTCTGCGATGATTTTAATATCGGGTCTGTCGCGCAAAATTGTCATCACCATATCGTGATTAGGCCCTAAACTGTGATAACCTTTTGAATTTGGCGGCGACACGCGAACAACAATTGTATCGTAATGAAATTCAGTTTGTTTTTCATCACGCATCATTCGTGTGAAATCCGACAAATTCCCAGGTATCACTGAAACTTTATTTTCTTTGTACAGCTCACGTAAATTTCCACCTAAAAATAAAGCATGAACACGAAATTTTCCATCTGTTGTCTCTACGCCTTTTTTAAAAGTCTGCGCACTGATGCCGTTCACTAAAACATGTAAATCAACACCCTTTTGAAATTTTTGTGAACGCTCTATCAGCGCTTCAACAGCTTCAGGGCTGGCTCCAGCTGCGATCGGCAGAAAAACTTTTTCGCCGTCTTGAATAACACTCATTGCCTCTTCAGCGGGATTTTTTGTATTGTAATTTTTTAAAATACTGGCGTACGGAATTTTCGGTTCTGGTATTAATTCTTCGTCAAATTTATTTTTAAAAGAATCTAAACCTTTTTCGCCGTCGACAAAAACAATCATCGCACCATGACGTTCATTCGAAGCATGCGTTAATCGGCGTGAAATTTCAAAGGGCGCAATTGTTCTTGAAACGCCCAATTCATTAAATAAATATTTGCGATCTTCGTCTTTGGCGCCAACTTTAGTTTGACCTAGTTCTGTTCCGGTTAACCAAGCCACACAGTTATCGCTTTTACAAGGGCCGCGCTTTTCAGGTTCATCTAAAAATATACGAACATTTTTCGCCTCAGCAGAATTTAATTCAATCAATTGAGCCAACCCAACAAAGCCCTCTTGATTGCGTCCGCTTTGTTTTAAACTCGCAAATGACGAAGACCATGAACTGTCTTTACGCCCCCAACGATAAACCGGAGTTTCTTCTAAATGTGACGTGCGAATATATGTATAAACATAATGTTCGGGATTTTTAACATCTTCCCAAGTTTGCTCGACAACTAAAGTTCCTGAATCAGCTTGTTTATCAATAACAGGTTGATCTAAATTGAAAGCTTCACGATACGCTTTCATTAATTTAACATTTTGAATATCTACAGCAACAACCAGTCGTCGAACTTTTCTATCTGCGGGACCAAAATCGTGCCATTTAAATGGTAATTTATTTTTTGCAGCAAAATCGCTCAGCGCATGGATTGTTGCAGCACGTTCCGGCATTGCCTGTTCGCGAGCTTCAATAATTTTTTCTGCTGTAACTTTTGTTGTTTTTTGTTTTTCAAATAATTCAACGCACTGATTTTTCGGCGCTGAAAGCGCTGAACTGATTGCAAATGCAGATAAAAACGCAACCATGAAATGTTTAAAAATTATTTTTTTCACAAAACCTCCATGACAAAAAAGTCATCTAGGTTATGCAACTGCGATAAGCGTTCCAATATAAGAATCTGTATATTTTACTTGAGTGTCTAAAGATTTGACAGCATACCTTTAAATGTAATTTTAAGGCTTACCAGTCTTTAAGTTTCCACGCATAGCCAAAAATAAATCCCAGCTCTTGCGTGGTTTGTACTTCGATCGATGTATTCTGAGTACCAACACCGTAATGCAAAGTCGCATATAAATATTCACGAACGCGGTCGTGCTTCACTGTGAATTCAATGTCTGCACCAAAACCGCTGTAAACATCAAATCCACCCACGGATGTTCCACCTAAATAAGTTCCAGTAATTTTCGCATCATAACTGAATTTTCCGGCTTGATAAAAAACCCAATTCGCATTTGCAAAATAAGACATTATATTTGCTGTATGAACGAAAACTCCACAGCCCGAAAAACTTGAATTATTTGACAAACAAGGTGTCGATAAACCACTGAACCTGAATCGGTAAAATATTTTATCAAAATTTTTGATGCCCACACCATAACCAAACGCGCCGGTTTCAAATCTGGCTTCAGCATAAATAAAACTTAATAATTTTTTATCCGATTCGATTGGGATTTCACGAGCTTCCGGTAAAATTTCATTGTTTTGCACGCCTGCAGAAATTTCAGTTTTAATATTCTCAGTCCAATAATTTAACCAACCCGCTTGAATCTGCGGATTAAATCTAGACAATAATAAACCTTCGTTATTCGTCGTCGCGTTCGGATCTTTTCCGTCGTAACGATTAAACCAACCTGATCCCGACAAAAATAAAGTTGAATATCTGGTTATACATTGTGTGCCGGTCCATTCACCTTCACAAATCATTCGATATCTTAATGCTTCAGAAATTTCTTCTGGAGTTCGATTTTCCGTATCTACATCACTGGGTTTCGCACCCGATTCAGGTTTTAAAATATCATTTAATGTTTGGTCTTCTGTAATAATTTTCGGTTGTAACTCGGGTATAACATCGGCCACCTGCTGTGGCGGATTCGTGATAACCGCAGCCACTGGCGCCACAGATTTGGCCTGAACTTTTTGATCAAGCGTAATTAATCGATATTCACCTTTATCAACCGTCATCCAAGGCTTGATGTCTTCTTCGCACTTAAATGGCATAGCAATTTCATCATTGGGTTCAATCAAATCTTGATTAGCAATTTGATTTAATTTTAATAATTTGTTCAGACTGCCAAAACTGCCGAACACAGGCTCTTGTTGAAATTTTCTTAAGATGAAAGCAATGTGATCGCCTTTTTCAACTTTATATTTTGTTGTTTTTAATACAGGTGTGCACAGCACATCATCTGCTGCCCAAATATTTAACGAAAAAAACAATGCTACCGTCGCAAGTAGAAAACACTTCATTACTTGATATTGTTCATGAATAAATGCAGTTTGGCTACTGGTCTAGACCCGCCGGAAGTCGCGTTTTCACATTTTGCGAATTCGTTTTTTGAATTTGATTTTGATTTGAAAAATAATCGATTTCATTTTTCAATTGATTTTGCAAGCTCAGTTCAGCTACTTTTTCTTGATAATCACGTGTTTTGATCGGCAATGAATTTCGGGCATAAATTTCAGCCAATGATTGCGAATAAAAAACTTCATTCGGATTTTGATCGTAAAATTCTTCAAACAACGCCACTGATTTTGTCAACTGATCCTGCTGCAGCAAAGCCCAAGCTAATAATGGTTTGATGTTTTTATTATCCGTATTCAAAGCCAATGCTTTTTCAGTTAAATACTGAATTTCTGATGCAGGCTTTCCTTTTTCGTACCATAATTCAGATAACACAGCATAAATGTCTGCATTTTTGGGATTCAAAGCGATGGCCTGTTTAATGTCTTGATTGAATTTGTATTTATTATTTAATTTAAAATGGCTGTACGCTGTTAATAATTTTAACTGGTCGTTTTTCGGATAATATTGATTTGCTTTTTCTAATAATGCGATCGATTCAACGTAATTTTTTGTCCAAATTAAATACTGACCGTATTCTTGATACAAATCTAATGAATCTGGTCTTAAACTGTGGGCTTTGCGCATTCGATTTAAGGCTAAATCTTTGGATTGATTTTTCCATTCTAATCGGGCCAATTGAATTTGCGCTGTTGCATAATATTCAGATGTTGAAATTAGTAACTGCATTTTTTCAGCTGCTTTATCGATATCAGAATTTAACAAATGAATTTGTGCTAAATAAAATACTGACTGATCAGACCCTGTAACTTCGAACAAATCTTTATAAGCAGCTTCGGCCGTTTTGTAGTCCTTCATTAAAAATAAAACATGTGCAATTTTAAATTCTAAACCAATAGATTCAGGATATAATTTTTTTTGCTTTTTTAATTCCGACAATGCCACATCATAGTCACCGGTTTGAATCGCTGAATATGACCATTTTTCAGAAATATCTAAATTATAGGGATGATATTTATTATGTTTTTCACCTTCAACATTCAAGGCCTTCCAATTTTTAAGATCATAAAATAATTGAATTTTTTTATGCGAAACAAACTCATCCAATGGCTTGGCTTGATCTGCTTTAACTAGTTGATCCAACATCGTATTCCATTTTTTTTGATTTTCAAAAATATCCGCTCGCGCCAAGCATATTTTATATAAATCTTGCTTTTGATCTTCTAATTTTTTCAGGGTATTCAGAGCCTCATTCCATTTATTTAATTGAATTTGGCTTTGATAAATTTGCCATAATGCCCATGTTGAATTCGTTTTTTCAAAATATGTTTGCTGAATCTCGACTAATTTATCAAAAGAATTTGATTTTTCGTAAATTTTTGAAACCAAGTGCATATCTTCATCTGTGATCCCTGAAAAGTTTTGATGTTCAGAAAAATATTTTTCTAATTCTAACATCGCCAAATGGTTTTGCTCTGTTTTATCATAAGACTTTGCCAATGAAAACCGGACCTGCTGATTTTGCGGATCATGCAAAAGGCTTAACCGATACATTTCAATCGCATGTGTAAAATCATTTTGAAAAAAATAATCCTGTCCCATGTGTTCGTAATACTGAGTGCGCGTTAAATTTTGTGGAAAAAGATCTGAATAAACAGTCTTCGGTGTCACCTCGGGCGCAGTCGTTGCACAACTTGTTAAAAACAAATTGAGCATCATTAATATAAAACCTAATTTCACAAGTCGCTTCATTATGGTAATTATCGGCGCCTTTGACTTAAAACTCGATATGACAAAAGTCTAGGTCTTGACAGCCGAATCTGGTATGCTAGCTTGGGCAAAAATCTTCAAAGGATTCCAAATGAGTCAGCTGCAATACCACATGAAATCAAAAATCTGCGACTTGTACCTGATCGCTTCCGACAAAGGCCTGTGCGCAATTGAATGGAAAAAACAAAATATTCCGATAATAAAAAATCTGACAGACAAATTGCCACA
>JAYTMM010000189.1:0-7167 GCA_043728555.1 Pseudobdellovibrionaceae bacterium | reverse complement strand
GACGATACGAAAAATCCCAACCTGAATATTTTTGAATGGCTAAACGCGAAACTTCGTCGCGCTTTTTTTCAGTGCCCAGCCCCAATGTGAACCAATTTGTTTTATAATTTTTTGACGTCGACAAAATTTTTGCAAAGTCGCTGACTTGCCCTGTCGTTAAGGCTTTCATCGTCACTGCCGCAGCCATTGAATTTAACAATTGTCTTGCACCGTCGTCTTGTTTGAAGGGACCGATCGGTTGATCGTCAGATAAATATTTTTTTTCGATTTGCACCAAATGGCCCAACTCGTGTGTGATTAAATAAATTCGTTCGTAGTCTTTCAGTTTTAAAAACTGATCGCGATTTAAAACTATTTTTTTTGTTTTTGCATTTGCAATGGCATCGGCCTGGCGATCACCATTTTTTTCAGTGACTTCCATTGATTTCGACGTCCACAAAAATTGAACTCCACCCGCTGATTCGGGGCCGTTATCGATCAACTTTAAAATATCTTTAGCTTTTTCAGCTGTCATATCCGCACAAAAATAAGATTGTCTTTCACTGATGTTTTTCAGCGATTCACAGACCTTATGTTCAGACAATATTTGTTCGCACTGACATAGTTTTTCTTTTTCGTCATCAGTCAATTCAGTGACTTTGTTTAAGGTATTTGAAATCTGCGCTATGGTTACTTGCAATTCGACGTCACCAGCGTTACCGCCGTTACCCACGAATGTGCTTGCAGTTATATTCTGAAGACAAAATAGAAATACAGCTGCAAAAATAATTTTCATCATACGACACGCCCTCCTGTAGGACTTAAATTGATAGTTACTTGGTAAAGCTTGTCGCCGTTTTGATGTTCGACGGCCGCGAAGTCTTGTAAGTTTTTTGAAAATTCACGAATCATTTCAGTCAACTGTTGATAACGTTCCGGAGTTAAATCCAGAACCATTGTGTTTGCAAAACGTTCGTGAGGTAAAAATAAATCCATATTTTGTTTCGCAATCGATAATGCCGCCCTATGAAAGGCTCTGATTTTTTGGCTCGGTATCGGATTTTCAGTCGTCACCAATGACGTTTCAACAACAATATGCTGATCTAAAGTTTTTCGCAGATAACCTTCTTTAAGCAAAAACTGCAGACTTTGATCAATTCTTTTTTTAGAAGCAATTGAGCCCAATTCTTGATACAGCAATTCTGGATTTTTTTGAATAGCTTTGATTCGAAAACAATCTTTGACGTAAATGTTGAGCCAATCATTCAACAGATGCATCGCAGCTTCAGCGCGGTTGTTTTTTCGCTCTTGTTTTAAGACTTCTTTTTGCTCGTCAGGGTTTTCATTTTGCTGAATCCAATTTTTAAAATAAATTTTCTCGGCAGGTGTCAACGCCAATAATTTAGAAAACTCTTCACAACGTTCAATTGTTAATTTTCGTTTTTTTTGAATAATCAACGAAACCAATGCGGACGAAACTTTGCGTAAATTTTTGGTGGCCGTCATCACCGAAAAAGATTTTTCAGATTTTTTGCGATAATTCACCATATCAAAAACAAACAGTGAAACATCACTGTAACTTTGAACTTGGGGGCGCTGAATGAGTGGCTTAATATCCGCTTGCATTTCGCCATACAACACTAAAATACTTTTGATTACAATAGGTTGTGTAAATTTTATTTTTACTTTGTAAAAATATTTGACGTCCAAATCAGTTCTGTTTGACCCTATCTGCCAGCTCGATTTAACGATTGTTTGAACATCAATTTCGAGTATTAATAGCTGCATGGGCTACGGTTTATGCTACGTCATTAGTTTCATTTCAATGTGGGGAGTCTCTGCCGGAGGATATTTTTCTTTGACAGGCGCAATCGTCGCCTTCGGAATTCATCCTGCCTTAGATTATTTTGTCGGAAAGAAAAAACCAACAGGACTGTTCGGCCAAATTTTATTTCATGCAAAAATTGCAAATTTTTTATTATTTTTATCTGCTCCATTTTGTTTTTTATTTTTAATTTTCAGCCTGAAAAATTTTACTATTCATACAGATGCAATATCGATTGCAGGGAATATTTTATCGACCGGAGTTCTTTTGGGTGTTATTGCGATCAACACCGCACACGAATTAGTTCACCGCAGACAAAGTTGGCAAAGACTGTTGGGTTTGTTTAATTTAACACTCGTCAATTTCACATGGTGGAAGGTGGCTCATGTTGACTTGCACCACAGGCACGTTTCAACACCGCAAGATCACGCCAGTTCTAAAAAAAATGAACTCGTATACGCATTTTGGGTTCGCAATTTTTTTCATAGCTTGATTGAAAGTTATCAATTTAAACCCACAGTTTGCGCGACCTACACAGGTTGTAATATTTTATTCAATTTGGGCGTTTTTTATTTTTTTGGTTTTCAGATTTGGATTTTTTCAATCATCATTTCAATCTTGGCAATCATCATGCTTCTGACTGTTGATTTTATCGAACATTATGGTTTGGAACGAAAATTTCTGGATTCCGGCAGGTACGAACCTGTACGTCACGAACACAGTTGGGATTGTCATTATTTATTAACGAATTTGACGTTGTTTAACTTAGGTTATCATTCTCATCATCATTGGCGAGCCTCTGCTCAGTTTGATACACTGAACTTACAAAGTACCGCACCTGAAATGAAATACGGATATTCATTGATGATGCTGCGCTCATTGATCGGAAAAAATTAATACTTTGTCGCCTGTGTTTTGTGATAACCTTATAAAAAATAACACAACAAAAAGGAGTTTTTTGTGAAAAAAATAATCGGCTTACTTATTATATTAACAACAATTTTTTTAGGATGCAGAGGCACAACAACTGACGACACCGCCTACAGTGTCGATACAACTACAGAATCCGCGCAACAAGTTGGTGACGCGATGGCCTCTGTTGATGAATCTGGTGGTTCAACTGGCGGAGCGATCACATCGAATGAAATCAAATCTTATGAAAAAGCTTTTTCTCGCATAAGCCCAAATGAAAATTCATCTCAAATCTTGTCTACACAGAAAAAAGTGAATTTATTTTTACCTCAAGCGCAAGCCACAGCTTGCAACACGATCGCTTTTGATACCTGCGGAACAACGGCCGCAAATACAAAGGTTCGCACTTTAAGCAGCTGTACGACAGCCGGGAACGGCACAATGTCTGGTAACATTACACTTACATTTGCAGGCACCGGAGCAGGAACATGTACAATACCCGCGAATACAGATTCAGTTTCAAGAGTGCCTAATTACGCTATCAGTGGCTTACGTGGCGCAACCTTTACTGTCAGCGCTCCCACATCGGGCCAAACATTAACGCGTACTGCGGTTTCAACAATGAGTTTGTCAAATGCCGGAATTAAGCGAACATTCACGACACCAAAAGGCACAAAATTATTAGATATCACGACGGCAACGGGAACGCCGTTAACAATTAACGGAAATGCTCGTACTGGCCGAACAATCAGCGCCGGAACACTTGTTGTTACAAATAATTTAACAAGTGTAACGTGCACGCTGACTCCTGCTGGAATCGCGTGGACAGGTTCGTGCAATTGCCCGACGGCAGGAACTTGGTCTGCAACGTGTTCAGATGCATCGACATATTCAGTTGCCTACAGCTCAACATGTGGCGAGACAACTTTTACCAAAGCCAGTGTAGCAACTCCGTTAACGATGGACCGTTGCCAATAATTATTATTTAAGTTTTAATATTTTATTTACGCTTGTAAATTTATTTGAATTTCAAAATAACAATTTCACTTCTTGAAAACCAACGCATTGGCGGCCCCCAAAAACCAGTGCCTTGGTGATTGAAAACCAAAACATTTCCTGATTTTGTAATAAATTTTTTAAAACCGCTGACCATCGGCTGTTGCAGCATCACACCCAAATGAAACGGAAAAATCTGTCCACCATGCGTGTGCCCTGTCAGCATCAGATCACATTTTTCATTTTGAATGTCGTAAATACTGGATGGCTCGTGCGCCAATAAAATTTTATACATTGTTTGCTCGCCAGATTTCAAAGCCACATCAGGCTCTGAACAAATGCTGCGACTAAATCTGGGGGCCATACGATCTGGAATTCCGGCCACCAATATTTTTTGATTGTTAAAATCAATTATTTTATTTTGATTATGTAAAGAGACAATTCCTAAGCTTTCTAAATAACCTTCCCAGTCACTAGCATGAATATATTCGTGATTGCCCGTGATATAAAAAACACCGCAGGTTGATTTTATATTTTGAAGTGGCACTAACATTTTTGAAATCTTAGAAAAATCACCCTCTGCAAGATCGCCCGTAATCGCAACGATGTCAGGATTTTCAGAATTAATTTTTTCAACAACACGATTCAGCCATTTTTGGTTCAAGTGAAGCATTCCCACATGTAAATCTGAAATCTGTGCTATTTTAAAATTTTTAATTTCTGCAGGTCCAGAAATTTCATGAGTTATTAACGTCGGAAATTTCAAACCCTTATACAACGCCCAAACTGAAACAATCGCTGTCGCAAACAAAACCCAGTAAGAATAATTGTGTTGAATAAATAATGTCGCAACAAATTCTAAAAATGAAAATAAGAGGTGAATGTTGAAAATACCCATCCAAATATAACCCAACCAAGTCAGCCATAAAAAATTATTTTTTTTCAAACGTGTCGCTAAAAATCCCGCCAACATCACAATTGGACCCAATACGTAAATTATTTTTAATAAATTTGAATCACCCATTGAGCGGGTCACGCTCAAGTACAAAAACCAATGCGCAAACTCAAAGACTGTCAAAATAACCAACAAAACTGGTAAAATTTTACTGAGTTGCAATTTAAGATCTGTCTTTATATTTCTTTGTGGAACATTTTCTCGCTCAGTATTCATATAGAATCGAATATAACGATTTTAAAAAATAAGTCATTCCTAATCAAATATTAACACAAAAAATAAAATCTTTGTGTTATCTATACCCCGAAACAAAAAACACGAACTTTAAAGGAGTTTTTATGAAACTAATGATCGTTTTATTTTCTTTGGTAACGGCCCAAATGGCTTTGTCAAATTGCGTGGGCGAAGGTCAAATCATCGCAAAGGTTGCTGGTATAAAATCAAAATCATTGTCAAATTGCACGATTGATATTGATGCGAACAGCATCACACAATACAACGTGAATCAAACATGTATTTTAGACATCCAAGAAGTTTTATATAAGGGTGTCGAAGTCGGACTTAAAGATGGCCATGATTGTCGTTTTGATGCCGGAGATACCATCAGTGGTGTTTTAGTTTTAAACAAAGCTGGTCAAATTATTTTAGAATAATTTGAGATCTTAAATAAACAACTCAAAAAATACTTAACAGGAGCACATTTATGAAATCAGTCATTTTATCAATCGCACTTTTAACTTCGCAAATCTGTTTTGCGCAAATTAAAAACTCAAAAAATGAAACTCGCCACCAATCACTGATCGAGGCCTCGATCCAAGACAAATGCGGTTCATTTTATAACCTGACCCAATATTCTCAAACAGAATCGACCGTTAAAATCGATAATGGTATTGCTGATATCAAATACACAACTGTTATTTATGGCTATTCCGCATTAGATCAATATGCGACTGACGAATATAAATTGACCGTTGAATCTGTAAAATCTGATATGTACGACCACGCATCTGGCCAATGGGGCGCATACACAGTGACTTCAGTTTCTTGTGCTCAGAACTAAATAAAAAACTTTAACAAAGGAATCAAAAAATGAAAAAATTATTAATGTCTGTTCTTGTCCTTACAACTATAAATGTTTTTGCTGGCCCTGAAGATCACATTCAGAATCAGGTTTGCTACAGAATGAAGGCAGAACAAATTCAATTCGCTAGCATTTATACACCGAAAGAAGTTTGTATCGAAAATTTAACTGTCGATACCAATTCAGACAAAGTTTATGTTGAAAGCTATTTTATGGCTGAACTTTTTAAAAATTTGAAAGTAACTTCAGTTGTTCGCAAGAATGAAGATTTTTTCAGATTTAGCGCTTTGAATAAATTAGCTGATCAAGCGCAGGTTGCGACAAATCAATCTGTTAACGTCGATTTAACAATTTCGGGACTTGTTGATAATGACGGTATTGCAGACATCAATTATTTAAATGTTTCTGTGAAACAAAAAACTGAAACTTACCCAGACGATACAATCACTGAAACAATCGTTTTTGATTATGTTCTGAACTAAAAATATCAAACATTAATTATTTCAAAAAAGCCCTAAAATATTTAGGGCTTTTTTTTTACCTCTGAATCAACTAAGCTATAAATATGAATACGCTTGAAAATTTTATTTTAAATTATGAAATTTATAATGACTACGGCCGAGTCAAAAAATATGGCGAAATCAATTTCAAAGAAAAAAAATATCCTCTTGTTACTGTCAGTTTTGGCAATGCTCAAGCGCCGACACTATTTATCAATGGCGGCATCCATGGGCTTGAACGCATTGGTGCGCAGCTGACTTTGTCATTATTAAATAGTTTTCATGAACGATTATCTTGGGATTCTGTTTTAAAAAAAATGCTGGCAGACATTCACGTGGTATTTTTGCCATTAGCTAATCCCGTTGGTTATTTCGAAACGACAAGATCAAATGGGAATGGTGTCGATTTAATGCGAAATGCAGACATCGAAGCCACTGACCCCGTACCTTATTTATTAGGTGGACATACAAAAGGACCACATTTGCCTTGGTTTCGCGGTCACTCCACAGAAAAGGAAACTGAATTTGTAATCTCGGTTGTTCGCGACATTTTATCTGCAACAGATACACTCGTGTCATTGGATATTCACTCGGGCTTTGGTTTTCGTGATCAGCTGTGGTTTCCTTTTGCAAATAGCAAAAATAAATTTTCGCAAATTTCAGAACTGTATTTATTATTTCAATTATTTCGCAAATCATTTCCGCATCATGTTTACAAAGTTGAACCCCAATCGAAAGTTTATCTGACCCACGGTGATATTTGGGATTACTGTTTTTACAAAGTTCGCAAAGATCATCAGGTTTATTTACCAATCACACTTGAAATGGGTTCTTGGATTTGGGTTAAGAAAAATCCTCTGCAAATCTTTTCCAAAACGGGATTATTTAATCCAATTAAAAAACACCGCATTCATAGAAC
>JAYTMM010000188.1:0-1891 GCA_043728555.1 Pseudobdellovibrionaceae bacterium | reverse complement strand
GGCAAAACGCAAATAAACCGATTGGACATCCAGACAAAATACATCACTAAGCTACTTGAAACACCATTTAATCAACGCATTATTGAAATTCAAAATTATTCAGCAGATGAACTATTAGTTGTTATCAAAACAGAAAAAGGTGAATCACAAGTGTTTTCGTTTTCAATTGAAAGCCGCAGCTTAGTGCCCTTTAAAATGGTGCACCAAAATATTGAAAATATTAAAAATATAAACCAAACTTTATATTTTACAGCAACAGACAATGGCGTAAATAACATTTATCAAATGCGTGATAATAACGTGACCGCAATCACAAATTTTGAAACAGGCGGTTATGATTTTGATGTTTCTGCTGATTCAAGTACAGTGTACGCGGCGGTTATGACTTCAAATGGTATGCAAGTCCATGAATTCCAAACAACGGATGTTAAAAAACTGCCTGTTATTAAAAATCCAATCCGCGATCGCTACAAAGATATTAAATACGATCGTCCTGAAGATTTTTCGTGTCAAAACATTTGCGAAACTAACGAGGCCTCTGTTCTTAAATATATTTATCCGCAATATTTCATTCCGTTTATTTCAACCTCAAGTCGCGATCAAAATCTGTATTTTCAAATCATCACTTCTGGCCAAGACCCGCTGATGAAACATCGTTATGATTTGAGCATAGATTACGACACAGCTATTAAGAAAGCGGGCTATAATTTAAATTATTTAAATTCAACACAAAGTTGGCCCATCAACCTGACGTCAGCTAAAACATTTAAGCTTTTCGGACAAAGCCAGCTCATCTATGAAAACGATCAACACAGCCTAGGCTTTATTCCGGACACAGTCTCATTAAGTCCAAATTTAATTTTGAATGTAGGAATACTTTATTCATCAATTAAAGACACTGTTCTAAAAACTGAACACTCTGGCTTATATGCACAAATGCTTTATTCATCATTTGAAAAAAATATTCTACAGATTTATCCAATGTCAGGTTTTTCATTTTTTGTACGGCATGAATCGAATAAGGCCAGCGACAAACAAACATCATCTTTATTCAGTGACTATGATCAAACGTTGGGATCTTTAAATTATTATTTTTCAAAATGGTTACCTGAAGATCATTCGATCGCGAATAAAATAAATTTTATTCACACCTATCAAAAAGTTTCAAATCGTTACGGTGCAAGTAATGCAGCGTTTAGTAGTTCAAGTGATACCTATGTTCCTGAATTTACATTGCGAGGTTACGCTCAAGGACAATTCTTTGGGACACGAATGGTGACTATAAACACCGAATACCGTTTTCCGATTGAAACTTTAAATAAAGGTTCCGGCACTGATCCTTATTTTTTAAAACGTCTGAACGGAGCTGTCATATTTGATGCTTTAACTCATCGTGGATTGTCGATTGATAAAAACTCAAATGTTGTTAGCCATGACATGAGCGAAATTTTTTCAACAGCTGGTTTAGAAGTTCGACTTGAAACGACGATTGGTTATTTTTTGCCAGTGAATTTTATCGTGGGTGGTTATTATCCCTTTGCTGATCGCTATGCTGATTCTTCGCCCCAAATAGCTCTGAGTCTACAAATCGGTGGCCTTTAATTTGATTTTAAATCGAAATCTGGCGGTTATTAGCCTTTATTGACCACCATTAACCATTGACAAGACACACTGTGTCCTAGAAAACTAGAGATGGAGTGTGAACTATGGAAACAAATAAAGTCAATCCAACATGGGTACGAGAACTTGTTTCAGCTGATGAACAACTAGAAAAATCGGTCATGATCGACATGAACCTAGGTTTAGATACTCAAAGAATTTTGGTGAACGAGTCGATTCAATTTCTATTACAACTTAAAGCTGACTTCGCTGAAGCCTGCGCACAATTTAA
>JAYTMM010000187.1:0-4209 GCA_043728555.1 Pseudobdellovibrionaceae bacterium | reverse complement strand
TCCGGGTGTTACTGGTTGGGCACAAATTAATGGGCGCGATGATTTGCCAATTCTTGTGAAGGTTGAATTTGATTTTCAATATTTACAAAAAATGAATTTTGTTTTTGATTTTAAAATATTGTTTCTGACTGTGTTTAAAGTTTTAAAATCTGATGGCGTTAATCATTAAGGATTATTATGGTATTAAGAATTAACTACCGACATTTATTAACAGATTTATTTGTCAGTATCGTGACGATTTATCTGAGTCTTTTTATTCGTGTCAGTTACGACGAAGCACTTTTTTTTCTGCCTGTGTTTAATAAAATTATACCGTATGTGATTTTATCGCGTGCAATATTCTTTTTGTATTTTGAAACACACAATATGATTTGGCGTTATGTCAGCGCGGTGGATGCGTTCAAATTGGCCAAAGCAATTTTTGCGTCAACATTGCTAATTATTTCTTCAACTTATATTTTTCAAACTGGGGTTTTGCCAAGATCAGTTTATTTTATTGATTCAATTTTATTGCTAATTTTTTTATCAGGTATTCGTATCGCACGCAGATTGATTCACGAAAAAATGACATCACAAGTTGTTAAAAAATTTGGTGAAGCCACGTTAATTTACGGTGCCGGCGTGACCGGGCAGGGTGTGTTAAAGCGCTTACTCTCTGACAAAAATTTAAAACTGCTGGTCGTTGGCTTTGTTGATGATGACAAGTTAAAAATTGGCAAATCAATTTCGGGTTTTAAAGTTTTCGGTTCTTTAAATGAGTTAAGTGCAATTATTAAAAATTATGAAATTAAGCACGTTGTCGTTGGAATTCCTCAGCCGACCAAAGAATTTTTATCTGAGCTTGTTGGCATCACAGCTGAATACAACATTAAACCCAGATTATTTAATTCGGATTCAGCCGATTTTAATCAACGTCTTGAACTGCGTGAAATCGAACTGAAAGATTTATTGATTCGAGCGCCGCATAAAATTGATATCACTTCGACGCATGAAATGATCAAAGGTAAAAAAGTTTTAATTACCGGTGCCGGTGGTTCAATTGGCAGTGAAATCACCAGACAAGTTTTGGGATTTTCTCCTTCGCAAGTGATTATTTTAGATCACTCTGAATTTAATTTGTACACGATTGATCAAGAAGTTCGGCAAAATCAAATCCAAACAGAGGGTTTAATTATGCCTGCGTTGATTGATTTACGAGATCGCCATTCGCTGGAGGATTTGTTTTTGCGTTATACTCCTGAAATTGTTTTTCATGCGGCAGCCTATAAACATGTTCATTTGGTCGAAGCAAATCCGTACTCGTCGATATTAAATAATGTCGAAGGAACAATGAATTTATTAAATTGTTCGAAAAAATTTAACGTTGATCATTTTGTGCAAATTTCGTCGGACAAGGCCGTAAATCCTGCAGGAGTTATGGGGGCGACAAAGCGTGTTTGTGAAATTATGACAACTGTGATGGGTGTGAAAACACAAAGACCTTACAGTTCAGTCAGGTTCGGAAATGTTCTGGGCAGCAGCGGCAGTTTGATTCCATTATTAAAAAAACAAATCGAAGAAGGCCGGCCTTTGACGATCACACATAAAGACATGACCCGTTATTTTATGTTGATTTCAGAAGCCGTCTCGTTAGTTCTGAAAGCCGCTTCGATTTCAAAAGCTGGTGATATTAATGTCTTAAAAATGGGAGAGCCCGTACGGATTGTTGATATCGCCGAAAATTTAATTCAATTGATGGGTCGAAAAAAAGAAGACATTGAGATCAAATACACAGGGCTTCGTCCGGGTGAAAAAATGTTTGAAGAACTTTATATTTCAGGTAAAGAAATCAACACTGAGCACCCAGACATTTTAGTCATGCCAAAGGGTGATGCATTGCCTTCAGAATTTTCAAATGACGAGTTTGATACGTGTATTGATGAGATTATTAGCGATTCAAAAAATTCAGACCGCAATGCTTTGATTAAATTGGGTTCGCTTGTGAATACAAAATATTTTGCAAGTCGTTGAGTTATTTCAAAATCGAATCAGTAGTTTTATCCTTATATTTTTGTGCAACGATGAGAGCGCAAAAGAATAAAAATAAAAATCTGTTTTTTGAGATACTAAAATTCGATTCTGTTAGTGAAGCAATCATAAATGAAACTATGGCGCTAACTAGTGCAATATAAAGTATTCGAATACTCATATCTTTAGATTTAAAGTAGCCGTTAAGGGCATGAAAAAATATAGAACTTAAGAATATCAAATAGAAGATTAGTCCGAGAATTCCGGTGCCCGCAGCAAATTGTAGGTATTGATTGTGTGCATGAGATTTGAATTCGTCTTCTGGGATATTCAATTTTTTATAATACTCAGTCAGTCGTAAATTATTTTGAGTGTACCCAGTTCCTAGTATTGGATAATCTTTAAAAATTTCTAAATTTGCTCGCAAAATATTTTTTCTTTGAAAATTGCTTGTTTGCGTTAAGTAGTCATTTGCTCTAATTCGACTTTTAAATGAGGGACTAAAAAGTGTTAAAACTGAAAATAGAAATATAATAGTGACTACAGTGTATGTAAATATTTTTTTGTGAATAAAAAAAGAACTCAGGCTAATGCCTATGGCTGATGCTATCCATATTCCACGAGTTAGGGTTATTAAAACTAGAATTATGCAACTTAAAGATAGAGCAAGCAAAACCTTTTGATTTTTTATACTGAACTTATTTTTTGTTGAGTAAAGTAAATATGTTACAAAAAAACAAGTAACCATCCCCAAATTTTGAGAGTATGCCATAACACCATTGTAGATTCCGCCAGCTCGTTCATCGTTGCGAGCGAAATATAAAAAAATTGAAACAAAATTTAAAAAAAGCATTGTTATACTTAGGCTATTAATAAAGACATCTATATTTGTGATACGAAGTAAGAGATATATCATTGAAGCGAAGCTTATGCACCAACGAAATTCCAAAAAATAAAGCCAAGGCATTGGATTATTGTTTATAAAGAGACCTAAGAAAATAACAATCAGCCAGCCAATCCAAAAATACCAAGTTTTAGAAATTGTGCGCAAAAAAGAATAATCTTTGTTTTTGATTATTAAATAAATTGCAGTTGCGACGATCATTGTATCGCAAATATCAACCAGCGTTTGCGAGCTGAAAACAGCGACAAATAAAAAACAAAAAAGTGCGATAACAAAATTCATTATAAAAATTCCGAAATTAATTTTTTGCCCAGTGATACTCCTGGTTGATCAAATGCATTCACGTTTTTTGTTTCAGCTAAAACCGAAACAATAATCTGAAATGACATAAATAAATAACCTAAGGTTTCGGGATTTAACCTGTCAAATACATAAAGCATCGTGGATACATTCGAAATATCCAGACCCTTTTGTGTGGCCAAGGCTTCAGCTTTTAATAAATCGCCAAAGCGTTTACCTTGCATTGATTTGGTTTCAGCAAAGATGGGGTTGTTAATTGTTGTCGAATGCTCTTCGATATCTTTGAATCTGAAAACGCAGACGAATTTATTTTTAGGGCCATCGACAACTTGTTGTAATATAGAATGTTGATCGCACGCACCAATGCTGGTCATTGGTGTACTGAATGGAAACGCAGGCAGTTCGTTACGATTCATTTTTTTACCCAGTGATTCGGCCCATAGTTGTTGAAGCCAGCCACCAAACCAGCGGAGTCTTGAACAGTAAAACCAAAATAATGTGATTGATTCAATTCTGTCAAACGATGCTAAAAATTGTTCGCACTGAGTTTGAAGATTCGTAGTGTCAGCAAGGGCGCGTTTAGCACCGGAATTCATTTGATCTAAATCAAGATCTAAATAACTGCCAACAACCAGGCCTACGGGTGATAAAACTGAAAAACGACCGCCCACGTCTAGAGGAACTTCAAGGCAGGGTCGTTGGTGTTGGACAGATAAATTATACAACGAATTATTGGTGTGTTCTGTAATAAAAAAAGTATGTGACCATAATTTTTTACCAAGCTCAAAGTAACGTTGTTGAATTAATTCAAGTGTCCACAGCACTTCGATGGTTGTCCCGGATTTAGAAATAAATAACCACGCTAAGCTTTCAGGTCCATGAATTTTCTTAAGAACGTTTTCCGTTTCAATTGAATCAACATTGTCTAAAAAAGAAATATTTGTCAGTCCCGAAAATTCAGCCAGAGCACGCGGGCCCATGCTGCTGCCGCCGATGCC
>JAYTMM010000186.1:0-2762 GCA_043728555.1 Pseudobdellovibrionaceae bacterium | reverse complement strand
TTTTTTAAAAATTGCATTTCTTCTGTGGATGAAACATGTAAAATATGTACTGGCCTGTTAAATTCTTTGGCAAAGGCGATTGATTTTTTTGTTGAGATCATCGCACTTTCTTCATCGCGCCAAATGTGATGCGCGCGCGGGTGACCGGCTTCAGTGGCTAAATGTTTTCGAGAAATTAATCGAGCTTCGTCTTCGGAATGAATAATCACGCGACGCTTTCCATTTTTTAAAATATTTTTAAAAACAGTATCATCATCGACCAATAAATTCCCGAACGAACTGCCCAAAAAAACTTTAACACCTGAACAATGATCTAAGTTTTCAAGTTCATTTAAATGTTCAAAATTATCAGAACCGCCGCCCATAAAAAAAGCGTAATTACAGTGGGCTCGATTTTTTGCTAAATTTAATTTTTCTTGAAATTGTTCTTTGGTGGTCGTTGAAGGATTTGTGTTGGGCATTTCAAAAACCGAAGTGATTCCGCCCATCAGTGCAGCGCGCGTACCAGATTCAAGATCTTCTTTGTGAGTCATTCCGGGTTCGCGAAAATGAACTTGTGAATCAATGATCCCAGGCAAAACATCAAGGCCGTGTACATCAATGATTTGGTCTGCGGTGTCTGCTGATGTCGCAGTTAATGAAATAATTTTTTGATTTTGAATGGCAATATTTAAAATTTCAGTTTTCATAGACTGATTTTTTTCAGAATACGTTGTCGTTCGTGCATTTTTTAGAATTAAATCAAAGTGTGACATAGTTAAACGTTAGCAAATGTATAGCCCATGGTCTAGTCCAGATTGCGGGGCCAAGATTATAAAAACCACTGAAACCCTAGGCAAAATAACGTCGTTTCTATAGAATTTTACAAATGAGCCAAATCCTATTGTGGTATTCAAAATACAATTCAAATATTATTCAATTACTGTTTATTTTAATTGGCGTTTTATTAGTTGTTTTTATCTTCAGATTATTTTTTTCTGCAAAAACCGCAGCGGCTGCCGAAAATTCTGAAACACAGTTGATGTCAGCGACAGAAAACATTGAAAATAAAATTAATCAAATTTTACAATCACAATCACAAAAAAACATGATTCTAGGTTCAGCCGCAGGCGCCAGCGAAGATTCTGCCGAAATTTTTGAAAAAATGCAGGCCGAAATTTTTAATTTAAAACAAACATTAAAAGAAAAAGAAAATGAAATCACACAAAAGCAGACTCTCGCAAATGTTGCAGGACTTGGGGCTACAAGCGGAGCTGTCGGTGCAGTCATGGCATCACAAACATCGGCGACAGAAATTGATGGCTACAAATTACAAATCGAAGATTTAAAAAATCGCCTCAGCGATTATGAAGTGATCGCTGAAGACATTGCTGATTTACATAAATTACGGGAAGAAAATCAAAAATTAGTGGCTCAGTTAGGTGCCAAATCCACTGAAAATCAACAGGCTCAGCAACAAACAACTCTGCCTGATGTCGCCGGTCTTTTGGAATCATTGACTGATGATTTCGTCGTTGCAGAAAAAGCCGAAGTCAGCGCTGAAGAAAAAGATTTAATCGAACAATTTCAAAAAGCTAAAGGATCATAATTTATGAAAATATTTTTAACAGTTTTATTGCTTTCAATGTCTGTATTTTCTGCTTTGCCCGAAAACGAAACCACATCATTTGATGCGCAATACAAATTGGCTAAAAACATAAATTTACCAATGAGTTCGCGCTGGAAAGCGTTGTTACAAGCTTCAGAGATTGCAGAAGGTGATCAGCTTGCAAAAGTTATGGCGTTCAGTAAAGACAAAGACTGGTTCATGCGAAACGCGCTGTTGGTGGCTTTAGACAAAATGGGCACAGACATTGTTTATGATCGCGCCAAAGAATTACTAACTGACAAATCATTAGTCGTAAGGTCTGCGGCTGCAGATATTTTGATTCGATTAAATAATACAGACGTTCGCAGAATTTTTTCTGAAGAGCTTTCAAAAAAATATAATTTTAACGGATCGGCCAGTTTGTGGATTAGGCCACAAATGCTAAAGCATCTGGCTGAAAATCCATCGGCTGAAGAGCGTGGTTTTTTTGTTCAAATTTTACATGAAAAAGATCAACAGATGGCATCCATCAGCACGCAAGCCCTTGAAAAACTAACGGGCATTCGTTTTTCAGGTAAAACAAATTCAGAAATTATTTCGCAATGGAAATCGTACGCTGCACAAAAAAAATGGTAATTGTACAGGCGACCAAAGCTCCCGTAGCGCCATAAATAAATGTTGATACAGCTCCGAATTGGTCCCAAACAATTCCGGCAATCAGGCTAGCGAACAGTGTACATAACCCAGTGACTGTTCCCAGCAATCCAAGCCCCGTGGCTTTTAAATCTTTGGGCAACAAATCAATGGCCATGGCTTTGCCGACGCCGTCAGTAGCGGCCATATACAAACCATAAATTAAAAATAATAAAATAAAATGCCAAATTTCTGTAGCATATCCAAAGCACAAATAGACAGATGCAAAAATTAAAAAACCCATTGCTAAAATTTTCCTGCGATCCATTTTATCAGATATTTGTCCCAAAACAGGGCTCATGAGTGCATAAATTAAATTATACCCACAATACATTAAAATTAATGATGTCGTTGTAACGCCCGCATTTTTTGCTTTTAATAATAAAAATACATCGCTAGAATTGGTCATTGAAAATGCACCCCATGCCAATAAATATTTTTTAAAATTAAAATCCAAGTCTTTGAATTTAAGAATTGGATT
>JAYTMM010000185.1:0-4504 GCA_043728555.1 Pseudobdellovibrionaceae bacterium | reverse complement strand
CGCAGGCCACTAAAAAATGTGAATAACGAAAATTACAAAAAACTTGCGAAATTTAAAACTTCGCTTGGCTTCACAAAGGCTCATGCTTCTGTTGTTTATAATTATTTGTCTAAAATGGTTTTTCAAAATTTAACTGTGCCTGAAGCTGTATTTCGTTCAATGGATTACATTGAACTGAAAAAAGAAACTGCGCTGGCACTGGAGCAAGTTAAAAAATTACAAATTCCTAAATCGCAAATTATTGTCGATTCTTGGACGTATTTAAATGAACTTTATATGAATCACAAACCACCCACGCAATTAAAGTTTGATGATCAAACAATACTGGGGATTCTGATCAAAGATTTAAAGGCGATTCAATATGTTGAATTAGCCGCTGGTCCGACAACAGATTCAGCACAAGAAAAAAATTTGGTTTATCAAAATATTTTTTTAGAAAAGCCAATTATTAAAAATTATTCAAATATTCAAAAGAATGAAATTCAAAATCTGATCGAAGCCCAAGGTATTTCTGAAATGTTCGTCATCGATACTTTACTGAGCCAACGTGATCGATATGGTTCTTATGGCAATATTCATTACATTCCGACTTGGCTTAAAATTTCAGAAAATAATTTAGACTTTGATCAGGCAACTCTTGATGAATCAAAAAGCAGAGTCTTAGCTGCAGAGATCAAAGAAAAACAGGCTCAAGGTTTTATTTTAGTTAAAAAAATTGCATTAATCGACAACGACGGCGCTATTAAAAATACAGACCAAAATAGTAATAAAAAACGAAATGTGATTTCAAGACTTCGCCATTTACCGCAAGAAACCTACAATCGAATCATGAAATTAAATCAGCAGTTACAAGATTCAAAAAATATCGAAGATTTTGAACATTCATTTTTATTACAAGAATCAGAAATAAAAGCAATTGTGATGAATTTAAAAGAAATTTCTGCGACTTTAAAAACGAATTGTAAAAATGGATTTTTGAAATTGGATCTGAACACCGAAGACATTGCCGCTCAAAAATTGAACGGCAGTATTTGTGAATAACTAAAAATTGAGCTTAAAATTAACTTAAAAAATCTAATCTTCGTCGTGCTCTTCAGTGACAGACGTTGATGTTAAGTCTTCTTTTGACAATTCTGGCAAAATTTCTTTGACCGCATTTTTTGGCGGATTCGCTTTTAAATAATCTTTGATCTTTGAAGGATCTGGCCCCAAAAGAGCAAACATATTTTTACCTTCAGTTTTTGGCGGCGATTCGACCAAGCAAAGATCTTTCAAAAATTCGATTGATTTTTTAATGACCTCAAGACCCATTTCTTGATGCGACATTTCGCGACCCATGAAACGTAAATTAATTTTTACTTTATCCCCGTCCAATAAAAAACGACGAGCATGTTTCATTTTAGTTTCGAAATCATGCTGATCTGTGCGTGGACGAATTTGAATTTCTTTGATGACAACTATGACTTGTTTTTTTCTTGAAGCGGCAGCCTTCTTTTTATTTTCGTATTTGTATTTACCGTAATCCATCACTTTGCACGTCGGAGGACTTGCGCTCGGAACGATTTCGATCAAATCCAAACCTCGGTCTTCGGCGATACGAATCCCCTCTGGCACTGTCATGACACCTAACATTTCACCGTCTTCACCGATGACTCGAATTTGTTGCGCGCGAATATCACGATTGACACGAAGTCCACCGTCGTTGCGTTTTTTATCTCGATCAAATTTATTGTTAGGACCTTTGAATGGGGGTCTTGATACGAATTGATTAATGGCCTGCCTCCTGTGGTAGGTTGTTTTTTGTATTTTTACTATCGTTTTTTAAGTCATGATCCGCAGACAAATGTCTGTGGTCTCTGTTTGAAATTATGAGTTTGCAAGCGTCAGCCCATAAAATATCGTTGTAAAGTGCACCGTTACTTAAACGAATTGAAACGGTTCCGGCTTCGGCTTCTTTATCGCCAATAATAAACATATACGGAATTTTTTTAAGCTGCGCTTCGCGAATTTTAAAATTTAATTTTTCATTGCGTCTGTCAAATTCGCAGCGAATAAAATTTTCTTTGAAGTGCGTTTCAATTTTTTCACAAAATGGATTCACACGGTCAGTTACGTTCAACAGAACAACTTGTGTTGGCGACAACCAAACTGGCAGATGCCCAGCTGTGTGTTCAAGATAAACACCAATAAATCGTTCCAGTGAGCCCAACACCGCACGATGAAGCATCAGTGGCACATGCTCTGCATTGTCTTCACCTGTGTATTTTAAATTAAAATTTTGCGGCAGATTTGGATCACATTGAATCGTTCCCAATTGCCATGGCCGTTTTAATGCATCGACAAACATGATATCTAATTTAGGACCGTAAAATGCTCCATCACCAGCGTTAATTTCAAAAGGAATATCTAAAATTTTTAAAGCCTGCTCCAGAGCACCTTCGGCTTGATCCCAGTCGGCCTCAGTGCCGATGCGGTTTTCTGGGCGAGTTGATAAGTAAACTTTGAATTCACTCATTCCCAATTTTTGATAAACTTCATTCAGCATTTGAACAAAGCCTTTGATTTCGTTTTGCAATTGGTCTTTTGTACAAAAAATATGTCCGTCGTCTTGGCAAAATGTGCGAACTCGAGTTAAGCCCGACAATGCACCAGAAATTTCATACCGATGAAGTCGGCCAAAATCAGCCATACGGTACGGAAGATCTCGGTAAGAGTATTTTTCAGATGCAAATAACAAACAATGACTGGGGCAATTCATTGGCTTTGAACCAAAATCGCGCTCGTCGACTTTAGTAAAAAACATATTATCTTTATAATTCGCCAAGTGCCCTGAAGTTTTAAATAATTCTGTGTCAAAAATTTGTGGAGTGATGACTTCGTTATAACCGTATTTAAAATACAATTCGCGCAGATATTTTTGTAATTCGTTATAAACAATCGCACCACGTCCTGTAAAAAATGGAGACCCCGGAGCCCAAGGATGAAACGTAAACATACCCAATTCTTTACCCAGTTTTCGGTGGTCACGTTTTTTGGCTTCTTCGATATTTTTTAAATACTCTTCAAGATCTTTTTTATCGGCAAATGCCGTTCCGTAAACACGCTGAAGCATCGGGTTTGATTGGTCAGCTTTCCAGTAAGCACCAGCAACTGACATTAATTTAAAAGCTTTGATCTGACCTGTGCTTTGCACATGCGGACCACGACACAAATCAAACCAATTGCCTTGGTGATAAATACCGACGACAGTTTCACCCTTCGCCGCCAAATCTTGAATTAATTCAACTTTGAAACGTTCTTTTAAATTTGTAAATGTATCGATGGCTTTTTGAATCGGCCAGTTTTCACGAACTAATGGAAGATCTTTTTTTTGAAGTTCTTCCATTTTTTTCTCAATCTTTTCAAAGTGTTCCTCTGTAAAGTTAAAACTTGAATCGAAGTCATAATAGAATCCATTTTCAACAACAGGACCGATGGTGACTTTGACTTCGGGCCAAATTTCTTGAATCGCTTGTGCCATTAAATGCGCGCAAGAATGCCTGATGATATCAACCGCTTCGGGTGATTTTGTTGTGATGATTTGAATTTTTGTACCATCTTTAAGTGGTGTGCGCAGATCAATGACTTCGGGCAGACCGTTAATTTTTGCACCCAAAGTGTCTTTGGCCAAACGTGCACCAATTGCGTTTGCAACATCTAAAGTTGATGGCTCATGGTCAAAAGATTTAACTGAATTATCAGGGAGTATTATATTAATCATATATTTATTTTCTGTTTGTAGAATTGAAGCATTAAAATTTGTAAGTGAGTGACAAAGCGAACATCATTAAAATGATGTGGTCGTGGTAGTCAGAATTTGGACGAAAGTAGATAACTTCATTGAGTTGATAATGACAAAAAAAAAGGGCTTTTACAAGCCCTTTTAACTGGGATTACAAGCCCTATTAAGCAGATTCAAGTATACGAATTTGTATTAATAAGTAACGTGATGAGCAACAGCCTCGTGTAATCTTGGATCTTTAATCGCAACCAAGTTATTCTTTGTCATAAATTTCAGGACCATCGTCAGAAATAATCCTGCAAAGCCTGCAAAAATTGAAATTTCATAAAATCCAAAAACCGGTGTTCCTTCGTTAAAATTTGGATATACCTGCCAATAAATATCAATGTATTGCATGATCAAAACCAAAACTGAAACTGAAACTAAAACCGAATCATTTCGTTTTGCATCACGTGGAAGTAAAGTTAAAAATGGAACAATAAATCTGAAAATCAAAAGTCCGAATGAAATGACCAACCATCCGCTGTGTGAACGCATCAAATAAAACTCAGTTTCTTCGGGGATGTTTGCGTACCAAATTAACATAAACTGAGAAAATGCAATATAAGCCCAAAAAACTGTAAAGCCCTTCATGAATTTTCCGATATCATGTTGATGTTCAACCGTGATATATCCAGAAACCCATTTTGAATGACGGAGCCATACAATCATAATGGCCATCAA
>JAYTMM010000184.1:0-8334 GCA_043728555.1 Pseudobdellovibrionaceae bacterium | reverse complement strand
GTGCTTGTTTTTCTGGAGTTGTGCAGGCTTTTAAATTAAAATTTAAAGCACTGACCATCTCTTTTTGATCAACTGATTGCGACGCAAATAAAATACTTTCTACGACAAACGGTGAGCGTGACCAAACCAGTGTAGCATTTGTATCGGCACTGTTAAAGGCGATAACCATCACTAAATCATTCGAACTGTAAAGTTCAACATGTGAATCTGTTGTAATTACTGCGCGGTTAACAGCAGCTAATTCTTTTGTGCTGTCACCAAGCGTTGAATACGTAGCAAAAATCGGTGAAAGTTCTGCAGCAGTAAAAACGCCACCATCAGATTTATACATACTTAATGAAACAATATCAGACGTATGTGCAGCTACTCCGGTAGCATATGCAGTCGCAACAAAAGGTGTTGTTAACGCATTAGCAGCACCCGGTGTTGCGGCTTGTTCTGCTGTGCTTGCAGACGGGCTACTGTCAGTGTTGCTGGATTTAGAACACGCGACTGTCGATAAAATACCTACAGTAGCAAGAGCAATAATAAGACTTTTTTTTGTTAACACAGATCCTCCTAAGTTATTTTTTTAGATTCGGAATGAATCCAAATTTTTGTTGTTGCCAGTAGTCCATTGCAAGCCACGCGCCGATAAAAAAAATCCTGTTAAATTCATTTATCTATATAATAATGATTTTTTTTAAAAATAAAATTTTGAAATTATGATGCAAATGTCTCGTTAACGGGGAAAAAAACCTCGGTATTAAAAAGTGATCAAAAAAAGTATAAAAACGGATGGTCTTTTTTTTGCACCAAAAAGTATTATCTGATTCAGTTTCTTAAAATTATTCATCAAAAAGGGGTGTTGAGTGTATTCAAATTCAAGATTTAAAAAAGCAATTAAAGTCATTTTTTTTTATTTGGTTTTCTTTGCAGTTTCGTCACTAGCGAATGATTCTGACGAGATACATAAATATTTAAAAGAATTCCATTCTTCTCCATTTTTAATGATGGATCGTTTGCCTCAACAAATCATTAACGGAAAAGCTGTCGACCGCGGAGCTATCAACTTTCAAAAAAAAAATGCTAATAATAAAGATTTATTTTCATTCGATCGTCATGCATTTATAGATTTGAATGTAAACCTATATTCGTTATCAACGAATGGTGATTTAGCAGCAACAATTATTGATCAAGGAATTGTGAATGCCGGTATTGATTCTTTGGATCGATTAAAATTAACTTCAGCAAGTTTAAAACAAATTCCATGGGCAGATTCGTACTGGCCCATTTATAAAGGCATCATTGGAATCAGATATGCCGATGTCAATTTTCCGGACTCAAAAAATTTCGAAGATAATTTTAATTATATCACTGAACACTCAGCGGCAACAATCGCCGCATCAGCAGATCAAATAGCTATTGACCAGCTGTCTCCATCAGAAAAATATGATCTGTTATTGGGTGATGCAAATTGGACGTTAACAAATTATTCTTGGGAACAGGGCCAGAGATATCTTTCTGAAAGTGGCTTTATTCCGCATTGGATGGGAATTTGCCACGGTTGGTCGGCGGCAGCTCATATGAATGTGGCCATTTCTCATAAACCGATCGTTGTCGAATCAGTGAATCACATTAGAATAACTTTTTACCCAAGTGATATTAAAGCTTTGCAGTCGATGCTTTGGGCGAACGCAAGTCCGGTGACACGTTTCATCGGAACTAAATGCAAAGTCAACAATCCCGAAAGAAATTCGATCGGTCGCGTGATCGATCCAGATTGTCAGAATAATAATCCGGCTTCTTTTCATTTAATTTTAACAAATCAGTTAGGAATAAATCAAAGAAGCTTCGTCATGGATGGAACATACGATGCGGAAGTTTGGAATTTTCCTTTGACAGCTTATAAGTACAAATATTTTAATCCACAAACTTTAGAACCTACTTTAGATTACAAACAGGCAATGATACCGGTTGAAAAATTCAGTATCGATAAATTTAAAGAATTTCGCTCACCTGATGTCCGCTATGTGATTGGCATCGCGATGGATGATACGTATGTTGTCGAAATTAACCCAAGCAGATCTTCGCAAGAAGTCAGTCCGTTAAAAACATTTCGCCATTTCTATGATTTAGAATTAGATGCAAATTTTCAAATTATCGGAGGTGAATGGTATGCGAATGCTCATCCCGATTTCATTTGGACATTCGATATCAACGCCCAAGCAAAATCGATCGTTGATAATAAAATCAAATCAGAAGATTGGCTCAGTGCCGAGGGTGTTCCTGCGCCTTGGACAGGCTTGGCGCAGATAGCATCGGGTCGTGGACAGCCTGTTTATGCGATTATAAAATCTTTATTGAATCGAGAACCTCAATAAAGATTTTAAACTAAGCCGATTTTGATAATTGGCCATTTTCATTTTCAATAATCTGCGCCAAAGAAAATAAGATATTTATAAGGGGCTGTTTTTTTGAAATATGGCCCGAATATTTGAAATGATTTGTCTTTTCAAGATGGCATTGTTTTTCTGCCGATGCTGAAAGTATAATGACAGGGACTTTTCCGGTATCCCATTGGGCAGGTAATGAAGGTTCTAATTTGAAACTGCGGTCTGCAGTTTCAATTGTTTCATTGCCGTTTAAAAACGGTAATTGCCAATCCAAGATAATAAAATCATAAAAATAATCTGACATCAAATTCATGGCTTCAAACGGATCTGAAGCAATTCGAACACTGCAGCAAACAGTTTGTTCTAGACCGTGTTTAATGATTTGTGCCATTTCAATATCATCTTCGATCATAAGAATTTTGATCAAATTTTGTGTGATATTTTTTGGCATGTTTGCGGGCATAGTATTCGACATATTTCGTGTCATAGTTTGAATCTCCGTGTCTGTTATTTATGTTGTTTTATACTTTATAGGTTTGCAACATATCGGCCAGCACAGATTTATTTGAGTGGTTTTGTTGATTTTTCAGAGGTCAATATTCACCACAATATGTTCAAATTTGACATCAAAAATATTTGTACATTTGTGTGTTAATTTTTTAATCATTTTTTATTTGTTCCATGTATTTTAAATATTGTTCGAGCAAAATAATGAGTTCAGTTTTATTTTTTTCTTTGGAAAAAATTTCGATTTGTTCAGCAATAATTCCTAGTTTTTCAAAACCATAGGTCGCTGCATTTCCCTTCATTTGATGTCCTAAATTTATTAAGAAAGAAAAATCATTGATCGCTAAAGCATCATGACACTTTTTTAAATCGGCCCATCGTCTTTCGATATATTTCCGGCGAAGCTCGATCGGAATTTCATAATCTGTCATTTCGTTCCTCTAAAATTTTTTGAATTTGTGTTGTCAGTGTATATTGAGTCACTGGCTTTGTAATAACATCTATGCAGCCCGCATTCTTGCAATTTAATCTGTCATCGATCGAAGCGTGCGCTGTTAATGCGATAATTGGTCCTGGGTATCCATTTTTCAAAATTTGTCTTGTCGCTTCAAGTCCATCAATAATGGGAATTTGAATATCCATTAATATCAGATCATAGTTTTTTTCTTTGGCAGAAATAATTGCGTCTTGACCGTTATCGACAATATCAACAACAGCTCCGACAGAGTTTAAAAAATATTTAAAAATTTCTTGATTATCAATGACATCTTCAACAATTAAAATTTTTTGACACAGCAAATGACTCAAATCTTTAGCCTGAATTATATTTTCTTCGACAGGGATTGTGTTTTGATAAATAGGGATAATTTTTTGACTGATTTGACAAGGCACTTCAAATAAGAAATTAGAGCCTCCATTCGTTTGGCTTTCGACAAGTGTCACTTCGCCACCCAGAGCGTGTGCTAAGCGTCTGGCCAAGGCAAGACCGACGCCGAGTCCACCATATTTTCGAGTGTATGAATTATCTGATTGTGAAAATTTTTGAAACAAATCCATCTGAGATTCCATCGACATGCCAACCCCATTGTCGATCACAGAAAACTTTAAATTCAAAGCCGAGTTATTTTTTTTATCGACGATAATTTTTAAAATCACACAGCCCTTATCTGTGAACTTAATTGCATTGCCGATCAAATTCATTAATATTTGCTGAATTCGATTTTCGTCAATCAAAAGGCTATCGATTGAATTTAAATCAGTTTGAACTAAAAAATCCAATCCTTTTTCGATGCATCTGGGTTTTGCAGCTGCTGTTATATTCAGAATTAAATTTTGTATTGAACACGGCGCATTTTGAACATTGATCTGGCCAAATTCAATTTTTGCAATGTCCAGCATGTTATCAATTAAAGTAATCAGTTGTGCTGAATTTTTTCTAATCGATTTGACGACCGTTGTTTTATCTAAAATAGAATCGGATTTTTCGAGAATTTCTGAATATCCTATGATTGCATTCAATGGTGTTCGAATTTCATGATTTATATTTGACAGAAATGCGGATTTGATCTGATTTGCTTCATCAACTTTGACAGACAGGTTAAAGTTCTCAACATGTATTGTAAATTGAGAAACTAAACTTTCTATGATTTCAAGGTCCAAGTCCGTATATGTTTTTTGATCGGATCTGGCCAGAAACAAAAGCCCGGCCCAATCTTTTTTGTGTGGATCTAGGCGAATAAAAATCCAGTCGCTGAAATCATCTGTATCATTAAAAAAAGAATCAAAAATTAAATTTGATGCAGCCATTTTTCGGCTGAAGATTCGGTTTGGAACAGCTTGAACGGTCTGAGCTGCAGATATTGTATTTGAGCGGATCATTTTCGTTAGATCGGGTGTGGTCTTGAATAGATTCAAAAACCCTGGATCAACTTTGTGCATCTGATTTAAATACAACAGGCCAGAAGTGGAATCACTCATCGAGACGGTCCCATTAAAAAAATCTTTGGTAATGTCAGGTAAATTGATCTCGTTTTTCTGGTAATCATTGAGCCTATTTAAGCTTTTCAATTTTTTTGTGTAACTGATGGTTAAATCCAAAGTTTCAGACAATGACAGGTTTTCTAATTTTTTGAGTTCAAATTGATGAGTTTTTAATTTGTAAGATAAAAAAATCAAGCCCAGAAATAAAACGATAAGCCCAGAATAAAAATGCGGCAACAGATCGCCATACTTCGTTGCGCCCATGTTGTGCGGCTCGACGACAGAATAGTGCCAAAACAAAAACATTGTTAAGACAGCACACAAAGACAGTGCTTCGACGCGGTTCTGGTGAATATATTGGATCGCTTTTTTAATCACGACTTATCAGTAACATAACAAATTCGATCGAGCCAAAAAAATATTAACTAAATTTTAATGGGGCAATTTGGGTCAAAAAGAATAACAAACCAATTAATTGCATCACAAATGATCTGCAAATGCGCGATATCGTTTTTGATCATTGGTTTTGGTTGGATCTTAAATTGCTAATAAGAAATCGTTCGGAAAAGAGGTCTTATGATTATTGACGCAACAAAAATCGACTATTTTCAAAATCCACCGCGGTCGTCGTATGATGCACTGATTTCTATTTTTAAAATCCACCGCAGTCAAAAAAACAAATCAAAAACTGTTAAAAAATATACCAATCATAAAACTAAAACACACAAAAAAAGGAAGTAAAATATGAGTGATAAAAATAAATCAGTCTTTGGAATTTATCAAAATAGAGCTGCCGCAGAAAACGGAGTCAATTTTTTAAAAACGAATGGTTTTGAAATGAAAGATATTTCTTTACTGTTGCCACAAGAGGCGGGTTCTCAAGAAATGACTTATGTAAAAGGATCTAGGGCTTCAGAGGGTGCAGCGGCTGGCGCAGGTACTGGAGCAATTCTGGGTGGAGTTCTTGGATTGTTATTTGGAATTGGCAGTATTGCAATTCCTGGCGTCGGTCCATTTATCGCAGCAGGTCCATTGATGGTCGCCTTAGCAGGCATGGGTGTCGGCGGAACATTAGGAATTGTCAGCGGAACATTGGTTGGTTTTGGTTTCCCAGAGTATGAAGCGCAACGCTATGAAGGCTATGTTAAGCAGGGCGGAGTATTAATTTCAGTTCACGTCGCAGATCATGAACTGTCAGAGAAAGCAAAAAATTTACTGAAAATTACAGATGCAAAAGATATTTCAGTTGTTAATGAATTAAAAAATTCAAAATCTGAACTGTATCAAAATACGAGGCCATCTGTGAGCGAATCTTTGAATGCAAGTAAACTTTATTAACCTGAACAGAAAGAAAAATATATGAATATTAAAAAACATTATCCATTAGTTATTGTTACAGTTTTTTTTGCGCAACTCTTGTGGGCGCAAAATTCAGAAACACAAAGTTCAAAACCAAATCAAACACGCCTCAGTCAATCAGGTGTATTTATTGAACCTTCAATTTTTTATTCAGCTGAAGACTCTTCGATTCGAACATCTCAGTTGCCGATACTAAATGATAATACGTCTGGGAATTCAAAAGGGTACGGTTTGGGTTTAAGATTTGGCGGTCACGTTGCAGAGATTTTATTGATCGGCATTGATGGACGTTATGCCAAAATGAAAAACGATGATTCATTTTATCGTGATGCAGATGCGAATGTTTATAATTTAGCACCGGTGATTATTTTACAAACCCCATTTTTTGGAGTTCGTCTGTTGGGTAGCTATGTTGTCTTTGGTGAAAATAACCCATCAAATGGTTCTCAGGGAATTGATCTTAAATTTAAAGAGGCAACAGGGCCACGATTAGGTGCCGGTATTTATGTAGGTCCCATCAGTTTGAATTTAGAATATGAAGACTTAAAGTACAACAAAACTGAAATTGAATCCTATGGTTCAGTGGCTGTCAATAACACGACGGATGTTGATACAACAACCAAAGGTTACGTTTTAAGTTTAAGTTTTCCGATTGAACTGTAGCAATTAAATTTAGAAAACAGTCGTCGTCAATGTACTTGTATTTATATATGTATCTGCATTCGGTTTTTAGTCTGTATAGGAAGGAAGGTTTTATGACAATGTTAAAAAAACAACTCGAATTAAACTCGAAATCTAAAGAGAAAAAGGCCAAACGTCGACAGGAATTAAATTCTAAAAAAATCGAAGATCTTAACGAATCTGCGTTATCATATGACAGAGACAAAAATTCGTTTTATCGACCAAACGATGAGTCTTTGTTAGAGGTTTACGACGATGATGGTTATCAAACGATGGAACATGTCAGTTGGCATCAAAGTTCAAGATACCATTAAATGACAATTTAGTCTGGCAATTTAACCTAGCAATTTTAATACCATAACGAAAGAAGTTATCATGAAAAATAAAAAAATATTTGTTTCGAATTTGATCTGCTTACTGATTGCAGGTCCAGTTTTTTCACAAGATGTTTCAGTATCAACATTTCCTAGGGGACGTGCTGTTGAAAATAAATCTGAATATAAACCGCATGTTGGATTTCTTGCCGGTGCAGCTGTTGCAGAAGGTTCTGGAAAAACTTCGACCGAACTGGGTGTTGATGTCGGATATCAACCGTATATTCCGTTGGGATTAGCAGCTGAATATTCGTATTCAGAAGTTGACGATGGTTCAAAAATTCAAAAAAGGAATTCGATCTGGGCAAAGGGAACGTATAATTTGGGCGGAACAATTCCGGTAATTAAAGATAGCTATATTGGAATGGGTTTAGGCGCCGTTTTAAAATCTGACGGGACTTCGTATGCGGCTGCGCCATTATTGGGTTTTGATATTCCAATTCATGTGAATGATCAAATAATTTCAGTTGGTGCGACATCAAGATACGCCGTCGTCAGCGACGGCGATGCCGATACATTATTAGTCAGCGGTGTTGTTAAATTTTGGTATTAATTTATTTTTAGTCATCTGTTTTTGGTTGTGCTGAATCCTCGCCAGCAACTGCGCGAGGAATTTTTTGTTGAATATATTTTTGTGGTATATGAATTATAAAAGCACAGCCATTCCCCGAATTATTAACGACAGAAATATGTCCATTCAATAAATTAACCGCACGTTGTGTGATCGTTAATCCCAAACCCAGACTGCTTGAAGTTGTGTTTTTTGAATAAAATGGTTTAAAAATATTTTCGGCCAGCACAGGATCAAGTCCACTGCATTCGTCTTCGATTTCGATGACAACTTCATCTGCCGACAAGCCTGCACGCAAAGTAATATGGCCTCCGAATTTCGAATATTTAATTGCATTTTGGACTAAATTTGCAATGGCAGATAATAAAATATACCGATCGGTTTCTAAAAATATATCTTGGTTGATGTCGATATTTAAAATTTGTTTTTTGATGCGAGCTTCGTTTTGTGCGGTTAAAACAATTTGATCAATCAATTCATATAAATT
>JAYTMM010000183.1:0-4058 GCA_043728555.1 Pseudobdellovibrionaceae bacterium | reverse complement strand
GTAATGACGCATACCCAAAGCACGCTTCGAAGCTTCACGACAGACCGCAAAGGCCTCTGGTAAAATATCAAAAACTGTTTCGCCTTTTTTCAAGCGCGCTTGAAACTCTGGAGTTTTATTTTTTAATTCATCGTCAGACAATTTTTGAATTGCCGCTTCAAAATTATTAATTTGATCAACAATCGGCTGAATCTTTTTCATTTCGCGTTGATGACTAGTTCCGAAAATTTTAGAAAATATTTTTTGTACCATAGTGAATTAGGTTAGATCGTTTGTGCTTTTTGGTCAAAGACACAGCTAGGCAGAGGTGGGGTGTCGGTTTGTGAATTTACGCTATGTTTGCTTTATATACAGCCCTTGGTCGAGTTTATGTTAAAAAGCCCCCTAAAATGATATCCGACAAATTTTGTCGTATATCATTTTAGAAGGCCTGCTGAAAAAACTATTCAAATGAAAAGTACAAAAAATGAAATCAAAAAATTAAGGTTTCTTTTTTGCGTCACGTTCTTGTTTTACGAAATTAAATTCATCGCTTAATTCAACAATAAACGGTTCGTATTGTAACAACTGATTGCGCTTCATGTACTCTTCGATGGATAAAACCGAAATAATTTCGCCGAAACCCTGACCGAAATATTTTTGGCGTTTCATGCAAACTGTTCCGGGTAATAAATTTCCAACGAAAGGCAAAGTCATTAGACTGTATAAACCTGTCGGCGTTACTTTGGTTGGTAAAAATTGTGTTTTTGCCAATACCTGTTGAGCTCCGGCACGATCAGTGATTTCGCCTTCGGGGCGCATCGCTGCTGCTAAAACTTCAAGAACCCATTGATTTGAATTTTGCTGATCTAAATCATCAGCCAGTGCCGCTGCATTGTATTTTTTGTTATGCCAATTTGCACCCAATTTTTCTTTTAATAAAATATTCTCTAAGCGGTTTTGCAAATTTTGTTTGGGTACCATAATTTGCGCGCGATACCTTTTCATATCATCAGAAAAAACTGCACCAAGGCCTTCTTCCCAAATGTATGAACGATCGCCTTCATTCACGTTTCGTGCAGGATCTTTGTCGCACGTCCATAATAAATGCATCACTTCCCAATGAAAATTTTTGTCAGATTTGGGATGGTTTTTCATCGCGATTGCAACGTGTGAAAAATCCATTTTTCTGTCTTTGTCAAAATAAGATCTGACAACTTGGTAATTAATTTGTCCCGATGACCCACCATCGGATGAGTAACTCCTTTGTTCGCTTTCACTTTTTATTTGCGCAAACATTTGGTCCATATTTAATAACTGATTTTGTGGATTTGAATCTTTCAGAACTTGAAATTTTGTCAGGTCTGTCCCCGATCTGCCGATGATTGCAATTTTAAATTCACGATTTTGTGCGCGCTCGAGTTGATCAATTTGCTTCAACTGATACGCAACTTCATCTGACATAGCCGTTGCTGTGTCGACTTCGGCCTGAGTCAATTGTCGATAATTACACTTCGGAGTCTGTTTATAACAAAGCCCCGGAGTTTTTGAATCTGCGGCTTCAGTCATTGCTGAAAGCTGTTCAGTTCCGTAATTTTGCGCCGTCGCCTTCAAATGTGCCGTTAAAATTAAAATTGAAATCAAAAGTGTTTTCATTGTTTTTCCTTTTTCGTCGAGTTTTACATACGGCAAGCTTGCCGCAAATGGCAGAGCAAAAAATTGCTCTGCCTAAATTCAGTCTATTTATTAGTGCTGACTTTGTTTTGAAGCCATCGAATCAAATAAATTTGAAATCATCTGACTTGTGAATCGAATTGAACCTGTAATTGATCCTGTTGCTTTTTCAGAAACAGTCACAACAACCAGTGAACCCAATTTTGAAACTTTCATTGATGCTTCGAATGCATCAGAAACTAATCCACCCGTTGCATTTGCAACTGTTGAAATCGCTGCTGCTGTTGATTTTAATGCGTCAGCTGAACCTGTAATAATAACTTCTGATCCGTCTCCGACGACCGTCGTTAATTTTCCAGATGCGTTGACCGCAAGCTTTAATACATCACCTGATGCATCAACAACCCAACCAATAACTTTGCCTGAAGCATCTAATAATTCGCCCGCAGAATTCATTAAAAATTTTCCCGCAGCTGCTGAAGTGTTCGAAGCCCATTTCACAGTTCCAACAACAACTTTACCCGAAGCATCTAAGACTGTTGATGCTGCATTCGAAGTTGTTTTAACACTGACAACCAAAGCGTCACCGGTTTGAGTCATCGATGCTGGAATTAATCCACCACCTGCAGTCACCGCAGAAACTAAAACTGCTGAACCAATAGCTAATGCCGGATGAGCTTTAGAAAAATCTAAAACCATTGTTGAAGTATTTTTGCTGATCGCAAAACCTTTCACAACAATACCTTTTGCAGAAGCAAAAGCTTTCTGAGAAATATCAGATACACCATTTGCCGCAGAGGCCATCACTTCTGATGATTTTTCAGAAATCACCATTGTGCTTTCGCTGGTTTTCGTCACAACGCCAGCAACTATATTTAATGTTGCTTGTGAAGCATCCGCGACTTGCCCGCTTGAACCTTTTAATGATCCAGCCAGATCCGCAAAAGTCATTTGCGCTGCGAATGTTGTTGCCGCAAGAATTGCAGCCGTTTGAGATATCGTTCTTTTCATATAGAGTCCCCCTCTTGGTTTTAAAAATCCAGATTCATTTTTAAATCTGGATTTTGTTTTTTTAAAACATTTGAAGAATTCTAATTACAAAATCGCGGCCAAATTTTTTTTGCGTGAAAATGATTTGTGTTTGATCTGAGAAATTTAAAAAGACAGTTTTTGTTTTGAATTTGTAAGGACTAAAGAAAGTGTTTGATGATTCGGCAAGTTATTTTTCAGAAATCTGAACTTGCCGAAAGCCTTCATAAATTCCAATGGCAACAGCTGTTGCTAAATTTAAACTGCGAACGGGCCCCGTTTGCGGAATCATAATTGCGCGGTCGATATTTTTTTGAATAATATCTGGATCAAGGCCTTTGGTTTCTTTGCCAAACACTAGCCAGTCACCGCGTTGAAATTGCACGTCGAAATATGATTTTGCAATTTTTGTTTCGAAATAAAAAACACGTTCAGGATTTTGAACAGTGTTGAACCAATCTTGGTACGTTGGATAATAAAACCATTTAAGGTGCTGCCAATAATCAAGGCCCGCACGTTTTAATTGTGTATCATTAATTTCAAAACTCATCGGGCCCACAAGATGCAATTCGCAATTTGCGCCTACGCACGTGCGGCCGATGTTTCCGGTATTTTGTGGAATTTCAGGTTCAACGATAACGATTTTAAAAAGACTTTCGGTTTGCATAGTCGAGTTTCACATCCTGCAAACTTTGTTTGCTACAGCAAATGCTTATAAACCTCTTTGCCTAAAGAACTCAAGGCCAGTCTTCGACCTTTATCGACGATTAATTCTAATTTCATCAGCTCGCGATATAATGTCAGATCTTGAATCGGAATAATATCACGACCCTTTACGGCTCCTAATTTTAAAACATATGAACGCTGACGATCTGATAAAGTTTCTGGCAATGGCGGATTTTCATCCAACATTTTTTTCCACGCAGCATCGGTGATGACTTCGGCTTTTGAAGTTAATTTTTTCGGATTGAAAAAATAAACATCAGCTGTTTCAATAAGCCCCGAATTTTTTCTGATTTGAGCTTTGCTTCGAATATGCAAACCTTTTGACGGATCTGATGGATGAACACCATGCAGAGTGTCTATAAGGGCCATCAATGTCTGGTCAAATTGCAACTCAACAAGCTGACCCTGAATGAGCTGCGTGCGATCTGCAGTCAATACCGGAAAGCCAATTGGCAATTTGTAAACAGTGGCCTCAATATGTGCAGTTTCGTAAGAAATCACATACGGAGCAAGCTTTGAAAAATGCATCATGCCTTCGGTCCAAGAACCGATCATAAATAAACGCATCGTCGTCATAAAATCCCCCTCGATTTAAAGACAGCAATAGTTGCTTTTTAATGTTGCTTGTAACTTATTTTTTACAGTTACTT
>JAYTMM010000182.1:0-10535 GCA_043728555.1 Pseudobdellovibrionaceae bacterium | reverse complement strand
AAATTAGATACTCGCTATATGGTTTTCTTACAATCGTCGATTCAGCCGAATTTATCTGTGGGCCTGGTTTTAAGTTATAATTTTATTAAAAAATCAGACACAGAGCTGCAATTCAAGGAAGAATAGTGAAAAAAATATTACATATCATTTTTATTTTAATTTCTGTGAAAACTTTGGCCGTCGATGTTTATAATACCAAAGAAATTCCGTTGGTCTCAAGCCCTGTTTATATTTTTGATCACGAGCTGGGGGTTCGGCTTGATTATTTTCCAATCGGTGCCTTCAATAAGCACGTCGGGATCTCTGGCGAATACACTCAGTATATCAAAGACCAAGATTTTTCATGGACTGTGCTTGCTGGGAAAAGCTTTGAAATTGAATCGTCACTCAAAACTAAATTGATCGAAAGCTACGGCGCAAACACAAATGATTTTTTGATTTTAAATTATTATGCTAAAGCCGGATTTTCGTATGTTCCATTTTATACTAAAAATATTTTTTTTAATAGTTTGCAAATTCATTCAAAAACATTTGTAAACTTAGATCTTGGTTTTGCCGATTATACCTATAAGACAACCCCATTTGTAGCGACAGGGTTTTCACAGGCTTATTATCAATCACCGCAAATGGGATATAAATTTAATTTTGAATACTATTTTCATACAACTCGCGAAAAATATTTATTAAACCAATTCGTCATTGGTCTAAGTATGATTTATTCGTGGTCCGATGAAAATTCAACTGGTCAGGAGATTGAGTAATGAAATTTTTTTACCTGAGCATTGTTTTTATTCTGCAATTTTTTTCTGTTGGAATGATGTCGCAAATTGAATTTGAAAAAAATCCATTTGAAAAAGATAAGCCATTCGAATACATCCCGCTAAATAACAAGTTCTGGACTGAATATCAAACTTTAAAGACCAATAAAAATTATACAGATATGAATTCATTAATTTCAAATCAAAACTTTAAACAACTCAAAAGCAATGAAAAGGCCGAAGTTCTTTTGGCTTTCGCGGATGCGGCTTATGAACAGAACCATCCATTTATCAGTCTTGTCTCTGTTTTTGAAATTAACAAACTGTTTCCATTGAGCAATCAATCGATCATGTCTTATTTTATTATTGAAAAAATATTTAAAAATTATAGTATTCAAGATCGTGTTTTGGTCTCTGAAGTTTTTTTAGATCAGGATTTTGATTTTGAAAATACAAAAATACCAAACGAAATCAAAAGTTTTTTAGGGTATATTTTTTCTGAAAACACATATCAAAAAAGGTATAAAAATAAATTTAAAAAATTTGATGCATATATCATTGCTAACAGTGAATGGCTGTATCGACGCGAATATGATAAAGCGCTCTACGAACTTTATAATAATCGTTTGGATGAAGCGATTAAAATTTTTGATAACTTGCGCCAAAATGAACAGGCTTCAACATTTTTAAGAGGCAAAGCGCAACGTCAGCAAGCACGTCTTATTTTTGAAAAGGGAGATTTTGAAAAATCATTTGATTATTTAAAATCTTTACAATCTGTTCAGGACGACACCGGAGCACTTTTGCTTGAGCGTGCTTGGAATAAATTTTATTTAAAGCACTACTCGAAATCTTTAGGCCTGTTAACGGCAATCAATGACCCCATGTTTGAAAAAACACAGACGCCTGAATCGGACGTCTTACAGATGCTAATTTATAAAGATCTTTGTCAGTATGAATCAGTTTTTGATGTTAAAGATCGGTTTCAAAAAAAATACTTAAAATCGATCAATAAAATCAAGAAACGGGCGGATTTGTCTGAAGACCCAGTCTTGAAGAAATGGGCCTTGCAGAATTTTGAATTGAAAACGCAGGCTTCGTATATTACAGGATTGCGTATCGACAAAAAATGGATGCAACAAAACTTTTCGGATACAGATATGCAATCAATGATTGAGGCAAAATCTTTATTAAAAGAAAAACAAATCGACAATCAGATATCAATGATACTGCGAAAAGAGGTTCGAAGAGTTTCAGAAAAATTGTTGGACTTTAATGAACAGATTAACTTTTTAGATTATCAGACAAAGGTCGATAGTTTAAAACTCAAAAAGAACATAAAAGATAAGAATTATAGACCTGAGTCTATATCGCTGATGACCTTTGACCGATTATACTGGAAGTACGAAGGCGAGCTGTGGATTGATGAAATTGAAAACCTACGGGTTTTGATACAATCTCGGTGTGAAAATTAAGATATGCAGAAAGTCGTTTATAATAAAAAAATAATATTTATTTGCCTAACGACAATTTTGTTGAACATAAGTGCTTATGCAGAAAAAACAAATTTAAAAGATTTAAATAATGATATCAAAAATACGGATGTTTTGATCCAAGTGACTAAAAAGAAAATGAAAGAAATCGGAGATGTTTCATTTTTACCTGATTTGTATTTTGTCTTAGCTGACTTGTATCACGATAAAAGTCGTTTAATATTCGAAGAGCTTAAATTAAAATATCCGAAAAAAAAAGTTGATGAATTAGATACGACAGCATTGAAAAAAGCTAAAAAAATGGCCATCGAAAGTTATTTTCGATTTACTGAAAATTACCCCAAAGAAGATCGCGTTGACAAAGCACTTTTCAATATTGCACTCAGTTACCGAGAGCTGGGTCAAATTGAAGACATGGTCGGTATTTACAAAAAAATCACTAAAGAATTTCCAAAATCAAAGTATTGGGAAGAAAGTCAGTTGCGTCTTGGTGATTATTTTTTTGATGTCAAAAAAGAATTTGAATTGGCCATCGAAATTTATCAAAAAATTTTAGATCGCGATACGAATGAATACATGGCTTTGGCTCAGTACAAAATGGGTTGGTGTTATATTAATTTGAATAAATTTCCGGAAGCTTTGCAGACTTTTGAATCACTGTTAGTCGTCGATAAATCTCGAACAGAAAAATCAAACTCAATCAGTTCAGAAATTGATATCCGCCGCGATGCTTTAATTTCTATGATTTGGCCCTATTCAGAAATTGAAAAATTGCCGGCTGACAAACTGAATGCGACGCAATTTTTTGAAAAACTAGCTCATGATAAAGTCACTTTGATTCAGGTTTTGAATCGCTTAGGTCAAAGGTTGTCATTAAAAAACAGAACTGATCAAACAACACAAGTTTATGCAAGATTGATCGAAGTTCAGTATGAACTTGACGGCCGTATAAAGGCCATCAATCAGTTTTATGAAGCCTATAAGAAAAACAAAAAACCATTCCCATTACAAACAATCACCGAGATTGTTTTAGAAACGGCGAACGAATTACGAAATGCAAGCTACGTTTCGAATACAGATAAATCGAATAACATGGGAAATCTTGAAATTTACAGCCGTGATTTTATTACACAATTAAATAATCTGGCATTGTCTGCAAAAAGTTCAGAATTATTAAATCAGGTTTCTGAGCATTACGAAAATTATTTGCAAATTTTTCCTAAAAATAAATTTTTTGCAGACATGAGAACAAATCTGGCCGAAGTTCAGTTTATACTTAAAAAATATAATCAAGCGGGTTTAAATTTTGAATCCATTTATCTAAAAACAAAAAATGAAAAAATATTGCAATCAGCAATTCGTTCATACAGTGAATCCTTAAAGCGACAAGAAATTCTTGGGCGACTTGAATTGGAGGAATCAAGATCGGGCTATAAGTCTATGGGGCTGGCTTTCATCGAACGTTACCCTCAAAGTTCTTCTGTTGCAGATATCAAATTTAACGTCGCAAAAATTTACTATGAGGAAAGAGATTTTGAACGTGCGATTAAAGAATTTAAAAAATATATCTCAACATACAAAACGACTTCAAATGCGAAAGTTGCAACGAATTTGATATTAGATATTTATAATCAGCGCGAAGACTACGATCAGCTGATTGCTTTTGGTCAGTCCGTCGTTTCAGATCTTTCGAAAGGGAGAGGAACCGCATCAGAGGCCACGTTCTCTCAAGAGATTTCAGAAATTGTCAAACAATCTCAATTTCGAAAACTTGAAGATAAAGTCGGAGATCCCCGCAGTCGTGATTATGCAAAAAAAATGTTAGAACTGGGAAAAAAATATAAAGGAAGTTCTTTGGGTGATTTGGCCTCTTATGAAGCTTTTAATTCTTATAAAAAGAAAAAAGATCCAGCGGTTTATCAGGCGGGCGAAGAACTTTTGACAAAACATTCTGATTCAAAATATGCAAAAGAAGTTGTTGCCGAACTGGGGCAAATTTCAATTCAAAGCGGCGATTACGGCAGAGCTGCCGATTATTTCGAAAAATTTATATCTCTGTACCCGCAAGATCCATTATCTCAAAAATTAATTTTAAGTGCGGCTGTACTTCGTGAAAATCAAGGCGATTATGAAAAGGCCATTCAGTTTTATCGACAATTAAATTCTCCGATCGAAAAAGTTGCTGACCTTATGGCTAAAGCTAAAAAATGGAGTGAATTAAATCAATATGCGTCTCGATTTCCAGATTCTTTGTTAAAACATTATTATGTGGGGCTCAGTTTACAACGATTGGGCGAATACAGCTTGGCAGGTTCATCTTTTGGTAAAGTGATTAAACTGACATCGGCGAATGAAAATGAAAAAACGATGGTCGCACATTCTCTGTATTTACTGGCACAGAATTCGCTGAAAGATTTTCGTGATTTGCAATTTGGTCAAGGTGATGATGGTGCAGTGACAAAACAAAAAGCGATTAAATTAAATAATTTAAATTCAGTATTTAATGATGTGATTCAATTCGGCAGTGGCAAGTGGGTTATTGGTTCGCTGTATTCTTTGGGACTTGCGCACAGGGAATTTTCAGAATTTTTAAATCGAGCGCCGATTCCTTCAGGTTTGGATGCAGATGTTGTTGTCGCCTACAAGCAAGCGATTGCAACGCAAGTTGGTGATTATAAATCTAAATCGAATCAATATTTTAAAAGCTGTCTAGAAAACGCAGAAAAATTTGAAATTTTCACCTTGTACGTCAAAGGATGCCAAACGTCAGGTGATTATAAAGTGGATGATTCAAAAGAAGAAGTGATTGTTCGTAAGCCGATAAATAAAATTACACCTGAAATAAAAAAAATAAGGACAGCCTTAATGGATAATCCAAACCAATTAAATTTGATTATTGAATTAGGTCAAATTTATATCCGTAATAAAAACTTTGGTATGGCAAAACTTGCGATGGGGCGTGTTTTGGAACTTCAACCCAATCATCCACAAGCTTTAAGTTACCTCGGCGTTATTGAAATGCATAATTTGGATTTTTCTGCGGCCAAAAATTATTTTTCAAAATCATTGGCTATAAATTCTAAATCAGAATTATCAATTTTAGGTTTGACCGCTTTATATCGAAAGTATCAATTTAAAAAAATAGAAAGTCAGATGTCGAACAGAATTCAATTTAATAAAGCTCCATATGCTCATTTGCATGCCTGGATCGACGAGTTGCTATAAATGAATCCTTCGCTTGAACCAAGTTCTAATCATGAGCTTATTGTCGAACTTTTTGAAAAAGGTCAGTTTTTTTCAAAATTAAGTTTTAAAAAATCAGAAATTATTATTGGCCGACAACCTGAAAATGATATCGAAATTTCAGAGAAAGCTGTTTCAAGACAGCATGCAAAAATCATTATAGAAAATAATGAAATTAAATTAGTCGATTTGGGATCAGCCAATGGAACATTCGTTGATAATGAAAAAATTTCTGTTCAAAAAGTGAATAGCTTATCGTTAATTCGCATTGGTCATAAAATTCTTAAATTAACGTTACTGGTCACCGTCAAAGAAAACGGTCACAAAGTGGCTCGCGCCGTCGAAGAGCCTGTCGCCGAAACAGAGCTAACACTTTCGGTGATAGTTAAGAATATTGAAGCTTCTGTTGATAATAAAAAAGTGAATTATCACGACAGTATTTCATTGGTGAATTCAAACTTTATTGATTTAATGACTCAAGGGTATATCAAACAAGGATCGCCCCATTTCACTGGATTTAAATTAGAATCACTGGTCTTGTGGAACGATCGAATTTTTTCGATGAACGAATTCGGTCACAAAGAAAAAATTGATGTCGGCCCCCTCAGTAAAAATGCGATACATATTCCTTCGCTTTCGCAAAATTGGACTTTGATAAATTATGATTTTACAGAGGCGCGTTTTATTGTGCCTCAAATATTCCCTATTTATGTTTTACGAGGAAAAAATTTTTTAAGCCAAGAACATTTATTGAAAGAAAAACGAATTAAAACAAATGTTCAAAGTCTCGAAGTGGTCGCGTCGGCCTATGATGTCATACGTATTGATATTGATGAATCCACAAAATTATATGTTCGATATATACCAACATCAGAAGATCTTGATCGAAAAAAATTAATGTCACCTGACGAATTTGTTAAAAAAGCTTTTAAATTTTCTTTTGTGTTTCATTTAATTTTAGCCATTGTCATTATGTTAATTCCGGCAGAAAAATTAAAAGAAAAAGTCATTAAAAAGAGCGTTGAACATACGGCCCGGATTATTATCGAAGAAAAAATGAAAGAGGTTTTGCCGCCACCGCCAGAACCGATCAAGCCTATTGAGGAAGTGAAGATTCCAGAACCTGAAGTAAAACCGCCAGAGCCTCCGAAAGAAATTCCAAAAGAATTACCGGAAGAAAAACAACCTGTGATTGTGAAACACAAACCAAAAATTAAAAAAATGGTTCCGTTACCAGTTGTCAAAAAAGTAAAACGCGAAGAACTTCGTGAAGAGCCCGAAGCAGATCCCGAACCGATTGCAAAACAAGTTGAACCTGTTCAGGCTGCGCCTGTGCAAGTTGAAAAACCAACACCTGTTGTTGCAGCTCCAGTTCAAGTTTCAGTACCGCAACCACCACCTCCGCCACCCAAAAAAAAGGTTGATGCAAATCAGCTAGGTGCATTGGCCGCATTGGGCAGTATGAAGTTGGATGTAAATTCTAAAAATTCATTACCTGCAGATATTCAAATCAGTCATTTAACTGATCACCAAAGTCAGACAAATGCATCGACGTCATTGAATACATCTGCATTAGCAAAAGATATTAAAGCCGATGCACAAAGTTCTGGATCAGTAAATCATTCAGGGCCCATTCGAACAAAAGGAAAAGGTTCGAATAAATCAACAGGTTTTGGTCAAGAAAGTTTGGGTTCCGAAACGGGGCAACGTGGAGTGAAGGCTGCGGTTCTTGGTAAGCCAGCGTTAAAATTTGAAAGCAGTTCTAAGCTCGAAGGTCTTACGCGCGAGCAAGTGATGAAAACAATGCAAGCGTCGATGTCTAAAATTCAAAGTTGTTACGAGCGATCACTTTTGGCTGATGAAAATTTGTCTGGCCGTATCGAATTTGAGTGGGAAATTGCAGAATCGGGTTCGGTCTCAAGTGCCGAGATTAAGAAAAACTCTGTTGCTGGTGGCGAGCAGTTGGGTGATTGCGTTTTACAAGTTTTGCGTAAAATTCAATTTCCGAAAGCAACGAACGGTCAGACAACACGACCTTCGATTGGATTTCCGTTTGGTCGATTGTAGTTCACTCAGTTCACAAGATAAAATAAACAATGTCCGGTAAAACTACAGTTGGAAAAGTTGGATATCATATGACCCCCAAATATGATCTTCATTTTCTTCGAAAAAAAAGAAATTATAGTGCAAAAAAATCGGCAGTTCCAGAGCTTCCGCTGGTCAGTCTGATTGATATGTTCACAATTCTTGTTATTTTTCTTTTGATGAATTTTTCAACTGAAGGCGAGGGTTTTTTTATTGCAAAAGCTGTTCAATTGCCACTGGCCTCGAATGCGCATGCTTTGAAAACAGCGCCACTGATTTCAATTTCTCAGGATGAAATTATCTTGGATACAGAAAAACGCAGTGATCAGGAACAATTAAATATTACAGAGAAATCACAGTCTGGATTAGAGCAAATTATCATTGCCTTAAACGCAATGAAAAAACAGCAGCAAGATCAGCTTGTTGCTGGCGCAGAATTTAATGGTCAAATTAATATTCAAGCAGATGAAAATTTATCACTGGATTTGATTAAAAAAGTAATGAAAGTTTGTGTACAAAGTGGCTGGGGAAAAATTAATTTTGCAGTTCGACAAGGTCAATAATTGATCCATATTTTTTAAAGATGACCAATAACCAGCAGCCACTCCAACAATATCCACAAATCTCTTTCCCTGGAAAAATCCATTTCATTTCATCAGACCAAGATTTACAATCAGCCTCTGCATTGATGAATTCAGCTAAAGTTTTCGGGTTCGACACAGAAACCAAACCCAGTTTTAAAAAGGGTGAAGTCTATAAAATTGCTCTGTTGCAGTTGGCCACAGAAACAGATGCGTTTATTATTCAGATGCAAAGAATTCATAATTACGAAATTATAAAAAATATTTTTGAAAATAATGATATCATCAAAGTCGGCGCAGCCATTCGTGATGATATTAAACAACTGCAAAAAACGTTTAGTTTTATGCCAGAAAATTTTATTGAAATTCAAACTTTGGCAAAATCGGCAGGGCTTGAAAATTTTGGGCTAAAGGGAATGACTGAAGAAATTTTAAATTCGACCATAACAAAAGGCCCCAAAATGACAAATTGGCAAGCGTTTGAATTAACGGATCGTCAAATCATGTACGCCGCGACCGACGCATGGATCGGACTGATTTTGTATCAGAAACTTTTAGAAAATAAATTAAGTATCTAGTTCGTATGTAGCAGCCTACGGTGGCTGATGATTCATCCCTGTCAAAAATGCGGAGCTTGCTGTGCTTATTTTCGTGTCTCGTTTCACTGGTCTGAAACGCTAGCTGAAAGTTTTTCTGTGCCACTGGCAATGACTGAAACAATCGCTCCACACACCATCGCTATGCACGGAACAAATCAGCCTGATCCCTATTGTCAGGCGTTGATTGGGGTGATTGGACAGGACATCAAATGCAGTATTTACGAAAATCGGCCAGAACCTTGCCGGACATTTTTACCCAGTTTCGAAGACGGTTTTCAGAATGACCGTTGTGATCAGGCGCGTTTAAATAAAGGTATGCGCGCCTTAAGTTTATCAGATTGGGTTTAGCTGAAAATTTTGGATTAAATCGATTAAAAGATGGCTAAAATCAATTTACTTTAAAAAAAAATGTTGTACCGTGATTTATCATGAAAAATAATTTAAAGGACTCTGTATTAAACGATTTATTATTTCCGATCACGGCAACCGATTTTCTAAATTCACATTGGCCAGAACAACCCTTATTTATTCCAGCGCAGTCAGCAAAGCTGCAAAAAATATTTTCAATTCCAGAATTAAAAACTGTCGAAGATTTGGTTAAATCTCGTACGCAAAAGGTTCGTGCCTGTTTACCTGATTTTGATGATGAATACAGTTCGATACAGCTTGAACCCAAAGACGCTTTGAAAGCTTTTAATAATAATATGACTTTGGTTTTTGATCAGATGCAAAATCAAAATTCTGTAATCAGCGAAATGCTGGCAAACTTAACTGATGAATTGGGTTTGATGATTGGCGAATCTGGACAAAATTTATGTCAGGCCCGATCAATGGCCTATGCAACACCTGAATGGTGCGGCACACGTTTGCATTTTGATGCGAATGCAAATTTTATTATTCAAATTTCTGGCAGTAAAAAATGGACTTTAGCAAAAAATAATTCTGTGAATTATCCAACCGAACGTTTTACGACGGGTTCTTTAGAAATGCCCATGGCCTTAGAAAAACAATGTCACGATCAATTATTGGATGAAGCACCTGCAGATGCTGTTGAATACTTGATGCAACCGGGTTGTGTTTTGTTTGTGCCACGCGGTTACTGGCACGAAACAACGACAGATGAAAATTCACTATCCTTAAATTTTACATTTAGCCAACCTACATGGGCTGATGTTTTTTCTAAATCAATTCATGCGCTTGTTTTAAAAAATCCAGAATGGCGAAAACTATGTGTTGGTATTGGCCAAAATGCGGACATATCACAAAAAACAGCTGCGTTAAAACAACTTGATATTTTGATGAAAAAAACTTTGGTTGAAATTTCAAATACATCTTCAGAAGAATTATTAGCAGAGGGCGGATTTTAATAATGTCCACGGATTTAAATTCAAAATTCTGGTTAAATTTTTCTAAAAAATATTGGGAAAAAAAACCATTGGCTATGGAAAAAATAAAATCACCTATTTCAACGATCGGTGAAGCTGAAATTTTTGAATTACTGATTTTATATAGCAACAAGTGTCGAAAATCGAATGATCCAGCAGGTTTTAAATTTTATATCGACGGCGAACAGACCAGTTCGATGGATGTTTTACAAATTTTACCGATCCCAAAAGATAAAAATTTATTAGGCTATCATCAGCGAATGAATAAAATGTTTTCAGATTACTGTTTGGTTTGTGATGAGCTTTTACAGGTCATTTCAAAATACAAAGACTGTGTCTTGGAATTCACAAATTCATTGTATAAGCATGTGGGTTTTCCGAATCAGTTTGC
>JAYTMM010000181.1:0-3623 GCA_043728555.1 Pseudobdellovibrionaceae bacterium | reverse complement strand
TATAATTGAATCAAGGGCCTTGGTGTTATTCAACAATTCTTTTTTCTTTTCTCGAGGTATTTTCGTTTTTTCTTCGATATTTGCACAAAGTTTAGCTTTACAGTCACCGCAACCAATGCCCGCCGTCGTGCAACCATCAACAACCCACTTTAAATCCTGATCCGTCGAATATAATTTATGAAACGTAAACACAGTGCAATCTGCGGGATTACCAACGTCTTCGCGGCGCAGACGCTTCGAATCTGTCAGCATCGAGTTTACTTTTTTCTTTAATGTTTTTTCGTCTTCAGTCAAAAGTAATCCGTTGTTATACGACTTACTCATTTTACGGCCATCAAGCCCTGGAACCAACGGAGTTTCTGTCAACAAAGCCTGTGGTTCTGGAAGTTTACCTTTGTATAAAAAATTGAATCTGCGGATGATTTCGCGAGTTAATTCCAAGTGTGCGACTTGATCTGCACCGACCGGAACTTTTTGACCATTGTACAATGCGATGTCAGCAGCTTGCAAAACCGGATACATAAATCGCCCTAAATTATGAGTATCACTGGCTTTCGCTTCCTCTTCAGCATCTTTCCAAGTGGGTACACGCTCGAGCCAACCCATCGGCGTCAGGTTGGCAAAGTGCATAAATAATTCGATGTGTTCTGGGACTAGTGACTGAATAAAAACTGTATTTTTATCTGTATCAATACCCCACGCGACAAGATCTGCAAAAATATCACGATTAAAATTTTTAATTTCATGCGAAGATTTATAGGCCGTCGTCAGTCCATGCAAATCCATGACTCCGAAATAACATTCGTTGTCGTTTTGTAATTTAAGCCAGTTATTAATAGCGCCCCAGAAATTACCTACATGCAGCTGGCTTGTCGTTCTGCATCCGCTCATTATTTTCATATAACAGTCCCTGTGCCAATACTACTCATCAAGAAATTAAAAAAATAAAAAACAGGAATTCTTAAAACATTCAGCGCACCAAATATTAACAAACCCATTAAAATTAAACTTGTCATTTGCTGATTCTGTTCCAGTTTGTAATTCACTGAAGCCGGTAAAAATCGAGCTAAAACTTTACCCCCGTCCAAAGGATGAAGCGGTATAATATTAAAAATAGCTAAAAATAAATTTGTTAAAATAAACATCTGTAAAAATGTCAAAATGGTTGTTTGATAATTTGCTAAAGCTGGCGTTCGGATTACAAAAAATAAAATCGCCGTAGAAATTAATGCCAACAAAACATTCGATGCAGGTCCGGCTAAGGCAATCCAAAACATATCTGTTCTGACATTTTTAAGATTGCGGGTACTGACAGGAACTGGCTTTGCCCAACCAAAAAATAACGGAATTCCAAAAACGATGGAACTGATCGGCAAAATAAAAGTCCCCAGAACATCCGCATGAGCCATCGGATTCAAAGTTAAACGCCCTAATTTCTCAGCCGTATCATCACCTAACCATTTCGCCACAAGCCCATGCGCAAATTCATGAAAACAAAGCGCAAATAAAAACGGAACAAAAAACAAAGCTAATTTTCCGCCAATTTCAACAATATCCATTTGTTACCTCGAGTTGATTTGAATACACAAAATCGTAACAAAACACAGATCTTTGTCGAGATAAAAATTGGTATTTAAATTTAAATACTTTTTAAAGCAAAGCGATATTGCTGTTAATACAGTCTTTGAATCGATATACGTAAAATTTTGTCGTATATCGATTCAAAGACATCTTTCGAAGACAACTTTTATTGAAAAACAAAAAACCTTCATAGATAATTTCTGAACCTAAATTATAAGCAGATAATAATTAATTCCTGTTTTCAAACATAAAATACGACCACATTCTTGATACTGACAAAAAATAAAGCTAATATTTGAATCTATTTAATAATCCACAAGGAGATTCCCATGATCGAAAATTCACGCCCCGCTTTGACACAATTTTCTGAAGATGAAATTGCATTTCGCGATGCAGTTCGCAGTTTCGCCGAAGCTGAAATTAAACCTCTGGTCACAGAGATGGACGAAGCCGCGCAAATGAAACCTGAACTTGTCGCAAAACTTTTTGAGATGGGCTTGATGGGCATTGAAACTCCAGACAAATTCGGTGGAGCAGGTTCATCGTTCACGATGGCTTGTATTGCCATCGAAGAAATCGCACGTGTTGACGGTTCAGTTTCTGTTTTATGTGACGTGCAAAATACATTGGTCACAAATGCTGTCATTCAATACGGAACTGATGCGATCAAAGAAAAATATTTACCGCTGTTGGCGCAAAAATGGGTCGGAGCCTATTGCTTATCAGAATCATCATCAGGATCAGATGCTTTCGCATTGAAATGTCGTGCGCAGCACGTGCCAGCAACAAGTGCTGAAAAAAAAGATGGCAAATGGATTTTAAACGGAAATAAATTATGGATTACGAATGGCAAAGAAGCCAGCTTCTTTATTGTATTTGCTAATATTGACGTGTCTAAAGGTTACAAAGGAATCACTGCCTTTATCGTCGAAAAAGATTTCAAAGGATTCACTGTCGGTAAAAAAGAAGACAAATTGGGAATTCGCGCCAGTTCAACATGCGAATTAATATTTGAAAATTGTGAAGTTCCAGAATTGAATGTCTTAGGCGAAATCGGCAAAGGTTATAAAATTGCGATTGAAACTTTGAACGAAGGCCGTATCGGTATCGGCGCGCAAATGGTCGGAATCGCACAAGGAGCGTACGAGGCAACGTTAAATTATATTAAATCACGCGAACAATTCGGCAAAGCTATCGGTCAATTTCAGGGTGTTCAATTTCAATTGGCCGAAATGCGTATCGAATTAGAAGCCGCACGTTTGATGGTCTATAATGCCGCACGCCTTAAAGATTCGGGAGCTGATTTTATCCAATCTGCTGCGATGGCAAAATATTATTCTTCAAAAGTTGCAGAAAAAGTAACTTCAATGGCGATTGATTTATTTGGCGGCAACGGATTCACCAAAGAATATCCTGTTGAAAAATTCTGGAGAGACTCTAAAATCGGACAAATTTACGAAGGCACGTCGAACATGCAACTACAAACTGTAGCCAAAATGGAAATGGATAAGTAATTCTCAACGGATGTAAAACTCGACGGAAAGCAGCCAAATGTCAGAAGACGACCAAAACGCAGATCAAAAAATTCGCCTTTCAAAATTAATGTCTGAAAAAGGATTGTCTTCACGTCGTGAAGCGGATTCTTTAATTTCGCGCGGTATGGTCTACGTCAACGGCAAAAAAATTACAGAACTTGGAACCAAGGTCGACCGCGATGTATCTGTGACTTTAGGTGCTGAAGCCATGCAAGAGCAGAAACATTTAGTCACAATTATTATGAATAAACCCATTGGTTATGTTTCAAGCCAACCCGAACCGGGTTATGAACCCGCAATCAGATTGGTTACGGATGCGACGCAATTTTTTGATGAAATTAATAAATCTGCTGGTCAACAAGCCCGAAAATTAATGATGGGTGATTTAAAAAATTTAGCCGTCACAGGCAGGCTTGATATTGATTCACAAGGGTTGTTAATTTTTACCCAAGATGGTCGCTTGGCAAAAAAAATTATCGGTGAAAATTCAGATATCGAAAAAGAATA
>JAYTMM010000180.1:0-1722 GCA_043728555.1 Pseudobdellovibrionaceae bacterium | reverse complement strand
CATAAATGGATTTTACAAAATAATGCCTATATCAATGCGACACAATTATCAAAAAATTTGACTCAAATTCATATTCGAAAATCTTGGACTGCTTTTTTAAAGCAAAATCCAACCTATCAAAATGTGATATTAATTACGAATGAATATAACCTATTAAAATTAATGCGTGAATCCAGATGTTTATTTTTAGTGAATTATTTAAAAATTCACTCAGTCAGTTTAGCAGATATCATCCAAAATTGCATCATACACAAAACCGTTTTGGTTTTGAATGAAGGTCAAGCTTCAGGATCACCACAAATATGGGCTGAACAAAAAAATGGATTGATTCAAAATTTTGAAAAATCATTTTCATATCACCTATCATTCACTGAACTACTGGAAAAAGCAGAGACTTTAAGATTCGAAAAAATTGATTCCCCTATTTACGAATCAAAATTAAATGAACTCAGCAGACTTTATGTTAAAATTAAAACCCAAAAGGATTTGAAAATTACGTATGCGAATATGCCTCGTCGGTCATAAAATTCATGTACAAAGTCGTGCAGCAGATACGGGACTTTTGTGGCCATTAGCTCGCGGTTTATCTGAACGCGGTCACGATGTAACGATTATTTCTACAGTTTCACCGATGAAAAAAACAGAAATTTATCGTGATGGAATTCGCGCATTTTATCTGCATGAAGGCGCTTCTGTATTTAAAACGTCACGTTTTATCGATGCCGCTCATAAAAAGTTTGCGCAGTTACATTACGAGAAGCCTTTTGATTTAGTTCACAGTCTTGATGACAGTGCCTATAAAATTGGGCGCCATAAAAAAAACTTTGATGTTCCGATTGCTTATGACATCGAAGCCACAAAAATGGCTGAACTGTTTTCAACTTTAACTGAAAATGACGGCTCATTAAATTCTCAAGTAAAAACAACAATAAAATTAATTTTTAATTTTCTACAAAGCTATTTCACGCAAGATCGCAGTTTGCTTGAAACAGCAGATGGTATTTTTACCACAACGCCGCAACAGCGGATGATCTTGGAACGCTATTATTTATTTCCCGATTATCACACTTACACAGTACCCTACGGAATTAATTTGGGCGACTTAACCCCTCGCTCAGAATCAGAAAGTTTTAAATTAAAATTACAAATTCCTGACGAAGCCGATATCGTTTTAGCTGTATCTAATTTCACGAATTCTTTTGAATTAAGTCCACTTTTAAAAGCGTTTGAGAAAGTTGTCTTGAAAAATTCAAATACATATCTGGTGATTATTGGTGACGGTCCCCGCTGGAAAGACGTCGAATTTCAAATGTTAAAACTTGTCCTTGGCAGCCGAGTCATTATGCCCGGTGCTGTCGACGCGGAAGATCTATTAAATTATATTTCATCATCCAGTATTTATGTCGATCTAAGTTCGCAATCGACGGGGCTTGAACCCAGCCTGATTGAAGCGATGGCGCAGAAAAAAGTTGTCATCGGCTCTGAACTAAGTCCAATTTCAGAAATTATCGAAGATTCCAAAGACGGTTTTTTAGTACGCCCAGCAGACGATGTGACGATTTCAAATTTACTGACAAAAATTTTATCTGACAAAGAAAATTATCAACAATTGGGCGAAGAAGCTCGTTTGAAAGTTTTAAAAGTTTTTAATAGGCAAAAAATGATCGATTCACTTTTAAAATCATATTCAGAAATTTTAGAAAAAACCGGACGAAAACCAGA
>JAYTMM010000179.1:0-3850 GCA_043728555.1 Pseudobdellovibrionaceae bacterium | reverse complement strand
TATTCTATATTAAATATTGATGTCGAGAAAATACGTGATGACATAGGATATACCAGTGCAGAATCGCTGATCGGTGAAATGACGTTGCAATTTAAATTGGACGACAATATGTGGAACAATATTAAAACATTATTTCCAAAACAAATGATTGGATTTTTACCTGAAATTTCACAAATCAATATCAAAATGAAACCCGATGGCAGATCTAAACATTATTTACAAAATAATGTTAGTCTTGAAGTCTATTCGCCGAACGCCGCAAACGTCATATATGGTGAAATTAAAACGAATATTAATGTCTTGGATACAAAACGAATGTTTAATGCCAGCGGACAATTAATTATTAAAGACTCAATACAACAAGGAATATTAAAATGATTTGCAGAATTGCTTTAATTTATTTATTATTGATTGTCGGAGCCGTTTCAAAAGCTGAAATCACAGAATCAAAATGTTCTCTTCGTGGAAAAAAAATTACACAAACTGCATCTGATATTATGAACGTGCAACCAAATCACGAATTACCAGAGGCCTTTCTAAATCAGATCGACGTTGAAGCTAATTTAACCAGCGAAGGTCAAAAATATTCAGGTGTCGTAGAGGGTTTTTATCGCCCCACCAAAGACGAACAGTTTTCAATTTTGCCGACAGCTATTGCTGCGGTGGAATTAAAACGAAATTCGCATTTAATTTACGTGTGCGCTGAAATTGACGAAACAAGCGCATTCAAAGTTGAAATTTATTTTTTGGGAAAAACAACCACCACGCAGAACAACAATGCTGAGGTTCAAAATTTTGTAGCTGATTTACTGACCAAAGACGAAATACGAGTTGTCCCGCTTCAGCTTTCAATTTTAAATTTAGGTCTTAACGGAAAACCCACTACTATTAAAAACATCATCAAAGTTTTTCTGTTGCCCTATTATTTACAAGCTAAATTATTTTCTGGGTTTGCAAACATATTCACAACAATAACAGGTTTAAATGTCGAACGAGTTATCCTGACAGATAAAAATTTACAAATTGCCGGCGGGATCGATCTTGAAAACCCTGACAAACCTCGTTTTTTAAAAACAATTCAATTGGATTCACCTGATGCTAAATTGCTGACTGATATTCATTCATTGCAATAGTTTAAAATTTTAGATTTATTTTCAGTTTTTTGGTTTGCTCTTATTCAAAAATGCTTGTACTAAATTTTCACGTTCCTCGGCATTTACAGGGCGTGCGCCCATTTCAAATTGTGAATACAAATTTTTATCGACTTCTAAGATAAATCTTGAGGGGCTGACTCGTTTGATCACACCTTGTTTTTTTCGTTCGCGACAATGACTTAAAATTAATTTTTCTTTGGCGCGAGTAATACCCACATACAACAGCCTGCGCTCTTCATCCAGATCTCCGCCTAATCTTTTATGTGGCAATAAATCTTCTTCAAGGCCCACTAATATCACAACTGGAAACTCAAGACCTTTAGACGCATGAAACGTCATCAACTGAACACAATTTTTTTGATCCTCGTCATCGACAGTGTCACGCAATTGCATACTGTCGACGAAATCTTTTAAGGTCGCAATGCTTGGATCCCTGCGGCCAATAAAACTTTCCAAAATGCGACCCATGATTTCTATCACTTGCCATTTGCGATCAAACATCATTCCAGAACCGGTTGTTTGATCTGTGACTGATTTTATCAAAAGATCTCTGTAACCGATTTCTTTCACTAAACTTTGGAAACGTTCAGATATCGTAAGCCCTAAACTTGTTTCATCCAAAAGCCTTTGTGGGAACGTCCATAACCAATTATTAAATTGATCCAGAATTTCACCTTGTTTTAATGGAATATCCGCTTTATCCCATTTTTTTGAAGCTTGCGGTAAATTTAAATTATTTGTATCCGCGTAAGCCGCAAGTTTTTCAATCGTTGAATCACCCAATCCACGCGGTGGTAAATTAATAATGCGACGGAAGCTGACTTCATCATCGTTCAAAGATTGTTTTAAATAGGCCAACCAATCCTTGGCTTCTTTGCGATCAAAAATTGATGTGCCACCTGTGATCGAATACGGCGTTTGATATTTACGAAGTGCCGTTTCAATAAACGCACCTTGTGTATTTGATCGGTACAAAATTGCAATGTCTTTGTAGGCGATTCCTTTTTGTGTCAGATTTAAAATTTCGCGACAGACAAAATCGGCTTCTTCGTCTTCGTTTTCTAAAACAAATAATTCGGGCTTTAAATGATCTGGATTAATTTGCTGTTCGGATTTTAAAATTTTACCATGTCGGTTTGTATTTTTCTGGATAACCGCATTGCCTAAATCTAAAATAACTGAGCTTGATCTGTAATTGCGTTCTAATTTAATCACTTCACAGTTTTTATATTGCTTAGGAAAATCTAAAATATTTTTAATTTCAGCCCCACGCCATCCATAAATTGACTGATCGTCATCACCAACAACAGCCAAATTCTGATGCTGCCTTGATATAGCTTCGATCAATTTCATTTGTTCTTTGTTTGTGTCTTGGAATTCATCGACCATGATTTGTAAAAACTGATTTTGAACTTTTTCTAAAACACTGGGGTCTTTTTGAAATAATCTGAGGGGTTCCAACAACAAGCCTTCAAAATCGGTCACACCTAATTTTAAAAGTTCTTTTTCATAAATGGGTTTTAACACGATCGCCATTTCATGATATTCTTCAAGGTAGCCAACAGGTAATGATTTATCCGCACGTAATAAATTAATTAAATTTAATAATTTATCCGTATCAAATTTTTCTTTGGTGGTGTTCCTGATATTTTTCATTGCGTCTTTTAAAACCGCTTGCGAATCAGATTGATCTAAAATACCAAATTGTGCTGGCAGGCCCGCTTGTTTGTGGTTTTTACGTAGTAATTGCAGACCGAACGAATGAAATGTTCCCGCCCATAGGCCTTTGGCTCGGGGGCCGACTTTGTTTGAAACACGATGTTTTAATTCACGTGCTGATTTATTTGTAAAAGTTAGAACGCAAATTTGATTTGCGTTGGCTATTTTTTCTGAGATCAATCGACCTGTTCTTGAAACTAAAACAGTTGTTTTACCAGATCCCGCGCCAGCCAATATCAACAGAGGGCCATGATTATGATTCACAGCCTGACATTGTTCAGGGTTAAGACCTTTCAGCCAATCGATTTCCATTTTTTAAGTAATTATTTGAACGACTATATTTTGCTATGGATCAAAATTTTAACTTCATCAGAAAAAATCACATCAATACGATCGATCGCCGTTTTTTGAACAAAACCAATACCAAATTTAGGATGTTGAATTTTTTGTTTTTCAACAAAAGTCGTTTTTGTAGAATAAGGAATCGCTTCTTTAGCTTGTTGATTTTGAATTCTGTTTTCGTATTCACCTGTGTGTGATTTTGCACGCGATGTTTTTGTTGAATTCGTTGAACCCGGCTTGCGAGTTGTTGATGTTTTTTTAGGTAAAGAATAACTTTTTTTGCTTTTACAAATTTCGCATTCAGTTTTTGCCGTTGTCGACGTCGTATGTGCTAAAACCATATGGTATCTGTCGGCATCACATTTTTTGCAGAACATGTAAAAAGATTTAGCGACAGGAGGTAATGTTAAAGTACTCATAGGTGTTTGTTATCTTTCTTGTTTAGGTTGATAGATTGACAGCGGATCACGTAATCCGCAAGCTGCAATTTCGCCAGCCGATAGATAAAATGGGCCTTCGTTGTTTTGAATTTTATTTTGCATCTGCAACATCGATTCGACGTTGTTCGGTTCGACCGTGTAGCCTGTCTTAGCATATTTTTCTAAAAAGGCCATGTCGTCTTCGCGATTAAAAAA
>JAYTMM010000178.1:0-2429 GCA_043728555.1 Pseudobdellovibrionaceae bacterium | reverse complement strand
TTTTTTAATGAGTACTCAGCTAACGGCAACCACATATTTCAATATCCCCTCGACTACTCAAGCCTATGCAGGCTCGAAAGCCTTGTCAAACACAGATTTAAGGCCTGAATAGTCGCCAGACCTAGGGCTTGCTTATCCACAAATCTAATGATTTATTAAGGATATTCACTTGAAAAAACTTGAAATAGCGGACTTATAAACATGGATATCCACAAAAAAAAGAAAATTGGCTTAGTTCTCAGTGGCGGAGGCATCAAAGCAGCTGCCTATCATATTGGCGTGTGCTTGGCCCTTCAAGAAAAAGGCTTTAAGTTTTCGGGTGGCAGCAAAGAAGTCGTTCAACTTCGAAAATCAGATTCAACTGGAAAACCTACAGATAAAAAATCACCTTTGATTGAACTTTATGTGGGGTCCAGTGCCGGAGCTTTCGTTAGCGCTGTTTTGGCCTCGGGGCGAAGCCTTGAATCTTTGATCACTGCATTTCAGGTCGGTGTCGGCACGGATCCTTATTATAAATTGCCCGAATCAGATAAATTAAAACCCATCGGTTATCGCCATGTTTTTAATTTAAATGGTCGCCGGATTTTAAGTTTTATCCCAGAAACTGTTTTAGAAAAATCAATTTTTGCCGGAGGCCTTGAAGCCCTGTTAAAAAAAGGCTTTAAATTAAACGGCTTATTTAACACCAACGGTATCGAACGCTATTTGCGAAAATATATTCTGGATGAAAATGAATTTCAAAGATTAGGCGCAGAACTGTACATTATTTCGACCCAATTAAATCATTCCCGAAAAACAATTTTTGGGCCGTACCTTGAAAGTTCAAAAACCCAGACCACTAAATATATTGGTTACACAAAAATTTCCGAAGCCGTGGCAGCATCGGTTTCGTTGCCGCCGCTATTTGCTCCTTACCCGATTAAAAAACCAGACGGAAAAGAATTATATCATTATGACGGAGAAATTCGCGATACATTAAGCACTCATGTGGCGGCCGACCACGGCGCAGATTTAATTATCGCATCGTATTCGATGCAGCCCTATCATTTTTCACCTGAAATCGGATCGCTGCACAAATTCGGAATGCCCGCAATTATCAACCAAGCCCTGTATCAAGTGCTGGAACAAAAAGTCGCACGCCACATTCAATTTCAAAAACAAAAATCAAATGTGTACAGCGCTTTAAAAAAAATCACCGAAGAAGAAAATTTATCTACAGATTTGAAAAATAAAATTTTAAATGCTGTGAAAGAAAAAACCGATCACAACCCTGATGTGGATTATATTTATATTGCTCCGCGACCGCAAAATCATGAAATGTTTTTTGCTGATCACTTTTCTTTGAATCCGAAGATATTAGAAAAAATTGTATGGATTGGTTTTAAATCTGGAATCAGTGCACTGCGGGAACATTTGTAATGGCTAATATTGATACTGCTGCAGATGCAGCTACTGATTCAACTGTTCAAACCGCGGCCGATTTAAAAGCGAAAAAAACTTTAAAAGATTTCATTAAATCTTTTTTAATGCCTACCCTGGTTGGAAAAACTTTAGTTTTATATTTCGGAATTAATTATTCACTATACCCAGATGAAGGCTATGGCTACGGCTTGGCTGCCGCCATAGCGTTTACTGTTTTTGGATTAATGGCTTTGATTTGGAAATATCGCGATCAAGAAGAGCTTTAGGTTTTACCCCAAGCTCTTTTCAAATAATGTAAATAATGGACCAGAAAACAATCCTGCAATTAAAATAAAAATCGCAGCAACAACAATTAAAACTGTTGTTGCTTGTTGTGGATGTTCTGCAATATCAGCATTGCCGTCTTTCATGTACATCATCACGATCGGGCGCAAATAATAAAATACGCTGATCACTGAATTAATCACACCCCAAAGCGCCAACCACATTAAACCTTCGTTAACAGCTGCGCTAAATAAATACAACTTCCCGAAAAATCCCAACAACGGCGGAAGGCCCGCCAATGATAACAAAAACACTGTTAAGCAAAACGCCAACAACGGTTGATTTTTTGCAAATCCAGAAAAATCTTCGTTTGTTAAAAAATGATTCTCTGATTTTTCCATCATGCTTAAGACTGCAAACGCGCCCATCGTCATCACAGAATATGTTAACAGATAAAATAGAACGCTGGCCGCGCTGTATGATGAATTTTGACTGATGCCCGCAGTAATTAAACCCACCAATAAATATCCAGAATGCGAAATCGATGAATACGCCAATGTGCGTTTAAAATTTGTTTGCATGATCGCAGCAACGTTACCGACGGTCATCGTAATAACTGCCAACCATTGTAAAACATCAAATAAATTTTGTGATCCATTTAATGTTTGTGTCGCCATCACTCGCAAAAAAGCCGCAAAAGAAACTGTTTTTACAGCGGTCGCCATATATGAAGTGATCGGCGT
>JAYTMM010000177.1:0-2328 GCA_043728555.1 Pseudobdellovibrionaceae bacterium | reverse complement strand
TCTTTCGATAATTTGTCGATAGCCTTGCCCTGCAATTGATCTGTGAACGAAGGGCCCTCGGCCGGCGGTTCGGGTGGTGCAACGCGACCTATGTGGGTGCGTTTAGATCCAAATTGAATGCCTTCGCTGGCCATTTCTTCGATTACAATTTTCATTCGCAAAAGTGCATCCCAATTGAGATCAAAACGAACAGATGAAATTTCGATACTGTTTAATTCAGGTTTTAATGAATCTGTGATTTCAATTTTAGAAATAGCGATTTGGCCTTTGAAAAATGAAGATTCAAATTTTGAGATGTTAATTTCAGTACCGAGAGCTTTGAATCCGCCCCATTCAATCAAAGATTTCATATTTGAATCAAAAAAGAAATGAAAGTACGAAAATAAAATTAAAATAAAAACTAGCAATGGAATGATGGCGTTCCAGCGAACGATGCCCATTTTTTTGGGAGATTTTTTTGTCGCTTTAGAATCTGAATTTGGGTTTGAGTTTTGTTCAGTCATAATTATTGAGCTCCGTAAAGATCGTCGTATTTTTGGTACCAGTCGTGAAATTTCGTGGCTTTGAAAGCCTTCCATGCTTTGGATTGTTCGAATGCATGAACAACGTGAGTGCGATATTTTTCGATGAGCAATTTAAAACCGAAATACAAAATAGGTGATAAAATGAGGGCGACAATGAAACTGCCCATGATGATTGAATTGTTGAAGCGGGTGTAGGGTAAAATGGGAACGTTGTACATCGTTGTCCATGTGGGTCTGAGTGATTCAGATTCAAGAACGGATCGTCCCAGAAGATCGGCTAATGGATCTATCAAAAATGCGACAATTTTAAAAAAGAATGCAGAAAGTGCTGCGGCTCCGAATTGAACGCGAAAAATAAATACAATCAGCAATACAAATAAAGTTTGTAGCGATAAAAATGGAGAGAAGCCCAAAAAAACGCCGAGTGTCAGGCCCCATGCCAGTTGTTTTGTTCCACCTTCGGAATGGAGCATGCGAATAAAATTGATTAATTGTTTTATAAGAAGTGTCATCGGCGACCTCTTTCAGTTTTAGAATTTAGAAACATACTTTAAAAAAAGTAACTGTTCAGTGAATTAATTTGTTTTTGATATTTTTGTAAAAAAATAGGCTCCAGGCAAGCTGAATATGATACTAAATAATTGCAGTAAGCTTATGCCAATAACTACGGCGTTTGCGCTGTCTTTGTTGAAAATTGAAAATATAAAATAAAATGCGGCTTGGCCAAAGCCAATGCCACCCGGTGTTATTGGGATCGACGAGGCCATAAACGCAAAACAGGCCAGCGGGAAAAATAAAAATAAAGACGGGGCTTCGGGTACGATCGATTGAACAACCAGATAAATAAATGAGATTGAAAACACCTGCGCTAAGAAACTGAATATAAGTACTGTGGATAATGTTTTAAGATTTGAAACTGCTTTGAAACCTGCACCAATGTTTTCAAGACCTGAAATCACTTTAATGATCAATGTTGATTTCAATTTTCGTGTCAAAAACGTTAATATTGAAATAATTTGATTTAAAAATAACAATCCGAAGGTTGCTGTAGCGAGCATGGCAAGGCTGGTGTAAAAATATTTTTTAATATCAATAGGCTGATTGATTTCAATCAGTAAAAATAGTGTCGAAAATAAAATCATACAATACAAACCCAAGATGCGGTCAATGACAACAGAGGTTAGTGTGGATTGTTTTGGAATCTGTTCCGAGTTTGATAATTCAAGTGCTTTGACGATATCGCCGCCAACGCCGCCGGGGATAAAAATATTAAAAAACTGGCTGATCAGATTTAGTTTAAAAATTTTAAAAAATGATATTTTTTTATAAAAATCAACAATGGTTTTCCAGCGAAGCATAAAAAATATCAACTGAATACCGATCAGAAAAAAACCTGAAATCATCAGTTGAAAATTTTGGACAGAGCTTTTCAGCTGATCAATTTTTATTAGTCCTGTTCTAAACAACAGGACTAATAAAATAATTGCAACAGCTGGTCGGATCAGTTTTTTCACGATTAACTTTGCGTGTGTGTATTAAAAATATTTTTTAAATTTTTTAAAACTGTTTCTAAATTTTTCAGTGGTAACGACGTCGGCCCGTCGCATAAGGCAACAGCGGGGTTTGGATGAGTCTCGACAAAAATTCCGTCAACACCAACGCCCATTGCAGCGCGCGCCAAAGGCCATACCATTTCTCCGCGACCGCCGCTGGATTCACCAGTTGCGCCCGGAAGCTGTGTCGAGTGTGTGCAATCCATAATGACGGGGAATCCAAGATTACGCATATCAATTAAACCTGTCAT
>JAYTMM010000176.1:0-5889 GCA_043728555.1 Pseudobdellovibrionaceae bacterium | reverse complement strand
TGTGTGAAAAATAAATCCATGACTTTTTTTCCAGTTTCAGTATCTAGATTTCCAGAGGGTTCATCCGCTAAAAGAAGTGAGGGTTTTGTAATCAGCGCGCGCGCAATCGCCAAACGTTGCGATTCACCGCCACTGAGTTCGCTGGGTTTGTGATTTGATCTGGGCTTCAGACCCACTTGATCCAAAGCTATTAAAATTTCATCGTTTGTATATTTTCGATTTAAAATATCCAACGGTAACGCTACATTTTCAAAAGCCGTCAGATGACTGACTAGATGAAATTGCTGAAAAATAATTCCAATATTTTGCGCACGAAAAGAAATCATTTTTTTTGAATCTAATTCTAATATATTTTGATTCTGAATAAAAATTTCGCCCGAGTCGGCAGAATCTAAACCACTCAGCAGACTCAGTAACGTCGATTTTCCGCTGCCCGAGACACCAACAACGGCGACAATTTCACCTGTTTTGATTTCTGCATTCAGATCCTTGATGATTGCTAGTTTTTCTTGATTCAGGTTGTATGATTTATTTAAATTTTTAATTGTGATCGACATTTTAATCTTTCAGGTAGTGTTTTAATTCTTTGTACATATTGTCTGCGATAATTTGATGACCTTTTTCATTAGGGTGAATTCCGTCGGCCAAATTAAATTCAGGTTTTCCAGCAATTTGTTCCAGCAAAAAACCTATTAATGGAATTTTATTTTTCTTTGCTACGCTAGAGTAAATTTTTGCGAAATCGTCTGTATATTTTTTGCCGTAATTGGGCGGCATATACAATTGGCCTAATATAATTTGAATGTTTTGGCTTTGAGCCCATTGAATTGTTTCGTTTAAATTTTTTTCAGTTTCAGATGTTTTTAATCCGCGCAGACCATCGTTACTGCCCAGCAGCAGCAACACGATGTCGGGCTTATTCTTTGCGATCCATTTCATACGAGACAATCCGGCCGCAGTTGTCGAACCGCTTGAACCCGATGCTGTTAGAACCCAATTTAATTTATCAGATAAAATTTTATTTTGTAATAGAGCTGGAAAAGCCGCCGTTTGCGCGACACCGTAACCTTCGGTCAAAGAATCACCCAGAACAATTATTTTTTGAGGTGCAGACAAGGCCATTGCAGAAAAAGAAAAAACATATAAAAAAAAGATCCTCATAATTTTCATATGAGGATCTTAGTATTTTTTTTTGTATTAATCTAATTTATTTAAAAATAAAAATTAATATCAGTTTTAGTAACGATTGCCGCCGCCGTTGCCGCCACCATCACGACCGCGAAAACCTCCGCCTCCGCCGCCATTTCCACCACCGAAACCACCGCCGTCACGACGTGGACCTCGGTTTCCACCTCCGCCACCACCAAAACCACCACCGCCTTCGCGACGTGGACGATCTTCTTGAGGCTTTGCTTCAGAAACGCGAACAGGTCTGCCACCAATATCTTGGCCGTCCATTTTGCTAATTGCTGAATCCGCACCAGCGTCGTCTTCGAGCTCAACGAATCCGAAACCTTTACTGCGACCTGACATTTTATCGATCACGATGCGTGCTGAAATCACATTTCCAAAAGATGAAAATGCTTGTTGAAGTTCTTCGTCGTTCACTGAGAACGATAAGTTCCCTACATAAAGTTTTTTTGCCATGATTTCCTCCGGGCAATTTTTGTGTTACAGCCCGGAACCTAGAACTCTATCAAACAGAACTCTTGAAATGAACGCGGGACTTTAATTTTTAAAAATTCTTACACTTTTATTTTAATCGTCTGATAATTGCTGACAATAATTTTTTAACTAGACTGGACTTTCAACCTAGACTTTCATTTAGTGGTGATGAGCATGGCCATGCAAACCATGGGCATGACCGTGCAGAACCTCATCGACCGTAGCTTCACGCACCAACATAATTTCGATATCAAAAACCAGATCCACACCCGATAGCGGATGATTTCCATCCAGTGTTACATGGGTATCAGAAATTTTAGTAACTTTAACGACTTTGACTCCTTCGCCTAATTGTAATTGTAAATGTGCACCCATCGTAATTTGAATGTGTGCTAATTCTTCTTTGGGGACTTCCATAATCATATCCGCTCGGAAATCACCGTACGCATCAATTGCTTTAAGCGAAATATTTTTTTTATCTCCTTCAGACATTTTTGAAAGTTCAATTTCTAAAGCAGGAATAATTTGTCCGCGTCCTTCTAAAAAAGGCATTGGCTGATTAGGTTCAGAGGCATCTAAAGTTTCGCCCTGAGAATTTTTTAAAATATAATTAAACGCAATTACGCGTGGATGAGTTTTTTTTGTCTCTGTCATGGTATGTCCTTATTACAGTTTTAATTTAGGAATGAACCTAGACCAGTCGAACGCTTATATCAACTATAAGTTTTTTTTCTTATTGTTTCAGAGTGAAACGCAGTACCATTAAAGTATGTTCGCAGCAGAAGCGATAGGCACAACAACAAGATCACAAACGCCCAGTCTGAAGGCGTTGATTTTAAATGCCAGTTACGAGCCACTTCGCATTGTGTCTTGGCAAAAAGCTTTGATCCTTTGGTTTCAAGACAAAGTTGAAATTTTAGAATATCACACTAAATTTGTCAGATCCGTTTCGGCAACGTTTGAATTGCCCAGCGTGATTCGCATGAAAAAATACGTCAAACCTAAACGGATTGATGGCGTCAGATTTTGTCGTGAAAATGTTTACATTCGCGATTTATTTATGTGTCAGTATTGCTGCGTGAAATTCGCAGCCAAAGATTTAACAATCGATCACGTGGTACCAGCATCACAAAATGGTCCGAAAAATTGGACGAATGTTGTAACCGCATGCCGCGCGTGCAATCAAAGAAAAGCCAATCGCACTCCTGAAAAAGCTAAAATGCCATTATTTAAACCTGTAAAAGCTCCTGCGTGGCTGCCTGTTTTAGAACACGAAGTTCCTGCTGATAAGGCTCCGCCCGCATGGAAAGAATACCTGCGATTTAGTAAAACGTGATGACAGTTGCTATAATCAAATCAAAGGATTGCATTGATCTGCGTTCACGTATTTTACGCCCGAACCAACCCGTTGAATTATGTCATTTTGCAGAAGACAATTTTGATTCAACATTTCATTTAGGTATTTTTAAAAATGAAAGAATAGTCTCAAATGGAACTTTTATGCAAAATACAAATCCACATTTTTCAGACAATAAAAATGTTTACAGGCTACGAGGAATGGCGACTGATACACAATTTCAGGGGCAAGGCTTAGGTCGCTTGATCTTAGAAAAATCTGAAGTATTTTTGAAACAGAAAAATTGCGAGATTGTATGGTTTAACGCACGCGAAAGTGCGTTTGGGTTTTATGAAAAATGTGGTTACAAAAAAATCGGCGATATGTTCGATATCGCCGGAGTCGGTGCGCATAAAGTGATGTTTAAAAAATTATTTTAATGTTGCTATGGCCTGCGTATGTTTTAAAACAATTTTCTCGATCACAGAAAATGCGTTCACTGGCGAAATTTTGAGCTGATCTGCAATCACAGAAAAAACAAGCACGCCATTTTTTGTTTCAACGTAACCTGCTAATGCCTTTGTCTGAGCAAGTGTTCCGGTTTTCGCGTACACGTGGCCCAGTTTTGAAACTGATCCCAAATGATAATTTAAAGTTCCATACTGACCTGGTTGCGCTAATAATTTTTTAAATTGGTCGTAGTTTTTTTCTTTAATAATTTTTTCTAATAAGTTTGTTTCGTTTCTAACTGTCGATTTATTTAGGGCCTCGCCCAAATCAACACCCGTCGTGTTCAAACCGCTGCCATTCACAGGATGAAATTTTGAACTGTCTTCTAAGTTTTTGTAAAATTCTTTCATCAATTCAACGCCCGCACCCAGTGTTTCAGATTTAGAATTTGAAGTGACTCCGTTTTTAATGGCCACGGATCTAAGCGCAGCATCCGCCATGACATTGTCACTGCGATGAAGTAGCGAACTTAAATCTGTGAGTGGGTAGCTTTGTTCAACAAAAGCCAAATATCCAGTAAATAATTTTAATGTCGATGCCGGTTTAATGGATGTGTTCGCATTCAGCGATGACAAAACTGTGCGCTGACCAGAGCGGCTAATAAAAATAAATTGAGAAGCCCATTGACCTTTGTTTTTAGTTTGAGCACTGACGAAGTCTTGTAAATTTGTTTTGCCAACACTGCCTGCAATATCTAATTCATCTGAATTTTGTATTTCAGATTGTTGTGATAATTCATCTGGATTCATTTGTTCAAAATCAATCGACTGATTCGTATCACCGCCCGATTCGTTTTGATCAATAATATCTTGTTGATTCAACGATTCTACGTTTGTCATCTGCTGATTGAACTGATCGACCTCATCAGCCATTTGTGCAAAAGCAAACGATTGATTCAAAATAAATACCAACGTGCACAAAATAATTTTTGTTTTCATAGCAATTCCCCGATTTCAGTTTTGTAAAATAATATATTGATAAAAATAGATTTATTTAAACACGCATCCAAATTTTCACCGCGCACAACCGCAGAAGCAATACCGACTAAAAAATATTGATTCAGTTTTTGATCGAAAAATAATGCAGGCCCACCCGAATCGCCAAAACAAACGCCACCTTGATTTTTATTTTGATCAATTTCAAAATTAATTTTTAACAATTGATCCGTGCTGACGGAAACAGTTTTGCTGCGTAATACGCTATCAATTAGTTCAGCTTGACCTGTTGATCCCAAACCGACCAATATTAAATTTGAAATCAACGGCTTTGTTTTTAATATTTCAACAGGCACGGCTTCAAAGTTTTTGGGCGAATTAATTTCAATCAAAGCTAAATCTTGCCGATTGTTGGTTTTATTTATTTTTTCAAATTTTTGGATCTTAAGTATCGGTAGATCGATCACATTTGAATCTGAATCGTAATCAGCAGTTCTAAACGTTACCGACATATCATTGACGTTCTGTGCGATGCAATGAGCTGCCGTTAAAATTTTGTTTTTGGATACGAAAACGCCTGTGCAGATTTCATTTTTGCCATTGTCATCGACCGTTGAAATCAAAACCGTATGACGTGTCAGAATGTCAGCTGATGACACTGGCAGACCATTGACGATGTTCGATTTTTTCTGGTTTTCTGTTGAAAATAGCGATGTCGCGGTTTCTTTTTTACAAGACAGCGTTAGGATCAATAAAAAAGAAGTGAACAGTAATTTCATTGCTGCAAAGAATACTTGAAGTCACGAATTATTGTGTAAAAAAATGAAGGCCTTGCCAATTTTTCAGAGTTGTCAAAAGTTTTGACACTCATGGTATAAACTCTCATAATATCAACATGATCGTATCACTTACACACAAATTATTAGTCAAAGAATTTACAGAAATTGTCTCTGAAACGAATGGAATAACGTTGATCGACACTGTCGATTTACTGCTTTCATCGTCTTTAAAGAATAAAAACCAAGATGCTTACAGTTGCGTTTTTGAATTTAAGGCCTTGTTAAATGCTTTTGTTGCGAATGAAAAACCAATTCAAGATTTATTAAAACATCCCTTTGCAAATGTGCTGGAAGAATTTTTTAAGCGCTTTCCACTGAAGTACAATGAAGAACATATTCATTTAACGGGATCATTAACTGCAGATTTTATTTGGCAAAAATTAAAACCGCTGCTTGAAGGTCACGATGCACATATTTACGAACAAAAAATTAAACAGGCCTACGGCGACAAAGCATGGCCGATAAAAAATGCTGAAGACGTCGATCGTTTAATTCGCCTGAAAGATACCGAAGGATTTACGACGTATCTAAAAATTCTTTATTTAACAAAATTAATTTTTACATCACGCCAAGCTCATGCCGACGCAACATATTCGATGGCGCA
>JAYTMM010000175.1:0-9966 GCA_043728555.1 Pseudobdellovibrionaceae bacterium | reverse complement strand
GTATTTTTTACGTCTACGCGAAAAGCAAAATTTTTATTTAAAAATAACTGCTGCATGACACCCAGTTCAAAATGTGGTGCGCTGGCTGTTTCAGTATCTTCGCCAATGGCCGTTCCGGGACCTTGAACTCGTTTGAAAATAACTTGATTGTATGATGAAAGACCCGCACCTAATGTGAAGCCCATATCAAAATACATGATCGCTTTATTCATAAAAGCCATTTTTGCATAAAACGGAGTATATGTGATCGAGGCTGCAATTGCAGATTTTAGTAAATTATAATTCGGAGATACGCCAGCGCTGCTCAGGGAATTAAAATTTGCTACAGAATCACTTTTCGTCGAATCGTAATTCAAATAACTGGCTTCCATACCGAAGTCTTCGGTGAAATAATAACCTAACATTCCACCAGCTGCGCGTGATTTTGAAAATGCATCGTTGACTAATGGTCCGTAAACCAATGACAGATAAACCTTACCTGCTTTTGAAAATGTTCTATTTTGAATAACGCCGTAATCATCGTCTTTGGCAGAAAAATATTTATCTTCTAATTTTTTAAGATCGACCTTGTCAGAACCGCGATTATCAGTCTGTGCAAATGTCACAGTTGCGGCTAATGTGATTGCTGACGTTAGTAGTAATGTTGTCATTGTCTTCATTTAAAAACTCTCCTGTGGTTTGTGATTATTAGTTTGTGACCTAATTTGTACTTTTAAATAAAAACGGATATGTGACAACGACCTTTGTTCCGCCTTTAGGTTCTGGAAATTTCCATTTTGAAACTTTATTTAAAATGCAACCTTCGACCGGTTGACTTTTTAATGTTGTGTCGCCGATCAACTGTGATTCGACATGACCTGTGCCAGCGATTGTAAATTTCACTGCGACTTTTCCGTAAAGATCTGGGTTGGCAGATAATTGACGTTCGTAACAATATAATATTTGTCCTAATTGAGTTTTAATATATTGTGCGATAATTTCTCGATCAAGACCACCAGTGACTTCTGATTCTTCTTCGATCAAACCCACGCCACCAGAACCAGTTTTACCTGCAGCTAAACCGTTACCAAGCCCTGCAGTGCCTTTGCCGCCACCGACTCCACCTGTTGATACGCCTTTGCCAGAACCCACAGCGTCGCCTGTCCAATTACGACCTGATGATTCGACTTTGCCAACGGCAGCCAGTGCACGACCACTGGCGCCTTCGCCAGCTTTTTGTCCTGACGTTGTAACCAGAACATTTGCTGTACGCGCATCTGTTGCAGAAACTTTTCCGATCAACTGAGAAATTCGTGCGCCAATTGCACCTTTCAACATTGCATTCACGCGACTGCCACCGGCAGCGGCTTGTGTCGGCTGGGCAGGTGCTTTTTCAGGAGCTGCTTTTGCGACAGTTTGTTGAGATTTACGTTTTTCAGTTTTTTTCTTATCCATTTTAACCACAACATTTTGCGCGGTTTTAATTGGTAATTCAGCAAGAGTGGCTTCTTTTTTCGGAGTTAAAATTCCTAAAAATAAAAACAAAGCCATTGCTGACAAAGTCATATAAAGCATTTTTTTGCTTTCTTTGTCTGCGATTTGGTCTGATGTGATTTTTGCGATATTTTTTAAATCTTCGACTTGAATCAACTTTGATTTAAATTGAAAACCTTCGATAATCAGTTCTTGCCATTCGGTTGTCCCGGTGAAGGCTAAATCTTTTCTTTCGCCATTGATTGAATAAAATAATTTTTCATTCGGTTGTTTAATTTCTGTTTTCAACAGACGACCATTTTTTGAAACCAACAAAATTTTTCGAGTTTCAGTTCCGTTGGATTGAATACGCTCGAGCGAAGATTGAATAAAATCGTATTTTTCAATAATTGAAAATTCAAGTTGTGATTGTTTTAATGAAAGCTGACTTTGATTTGAAATTTTTAAATCGGGGGTTTGTGAATTCATATCAAAAGACACATAATGCCAACCATCAGCACGATGTTCAAAAACACCTTCAAACTGCGAAGCAGCTTTGTCGATTGAAACCAAATTTGATTTTCTAGATAAACCAAACGTTTGTGTTGATTTTTTTGAATCAAGCTTCCACGTTTTTGTATGACCTAGTTTTGTTGTCTGTTTTAACTTTAATACTGCCATGTTTACGGCCCCCCAGCCTTATCAACAAGAAATTCTAAAAAAATAATTAATCAATATATGTTGGTGTTTCGCGGATTTTTTGGTCTAGATCTTTTTGTACATCATGAAGTGGCATAAATTTGATTCCACGTTTTTGGACCAGATAGGCGCCGTCAGGATTTCGAATTGTTCCTTTTAAATTCATGTCGCCAAAATTGACTTCTTGAACTTGACGAACTGTTTTTTTAGCAAAGGCGGGCACAGATAACATTGATATGATCAGGATATATATCGCCGTCGTTGATTTTTTCATTACAGTGCTCCGATTTTATTTGTTTTTAAAAATTCAATTTTCTTTTTTAACCATTCTTTTTGTTCTGAACTTGGGCTACGCGACAAAGCTTTTTGATAAGCCATTGAAGCAAGGTCTTTATTCATTGCGAACTGTTCTAAAACTCTGGCCTGTTCTAACAACGTATCGACAGAAGCCTTCGAAAAGTTGACAAGTTTTTGACTCAACAAAATGGCTTGTTCAGTTTCACCTTTTTGCGCTACGGATTCGATATATATTTCAGCCACACTATAAGTATAAAGGTCTTCTGTATTCATGTGCGAAAATTCGTCCGAAGCTGTTAAATAATCTCGATCTGAGAACGACTTCAGAGCGTTCATAACGCGAATTTCATTCGAGTTTTTCTTCATGTCTAAAACTTTTTCAAAATAGGGTAAAGCACTGTTAATTCCTTCGACAGAATAAACGACTTTGCCTTTTTGATAATTATACAGTGAATTTTCGGGTTCAGAAGCTAATGCCTTTTCAATCATCCAAAGTGCCTTGTCATTTTCATTTTGTTGATCAGCGATCACACTTAAATAATACAAACCTTGGCTACGTTGTTCTTTGGTCTCGGTTAAATTATAAGCTAGCTTTTCAGCTTCAGTAAATTTTTTGGCCTGTATACAGCTGCCGATTGATGCTGCGGATAATTTTGTTGCATCACATTTTTTATCGCTGGCGGGCAGGCGTTCAAAACCAGTGGAAGCTGTGCCGAATTGGTTTGGTAAATACGAAGTCAATATCTGCGACGATGGAAAGCGAACGCGTGGTTCAACTGTTTTTTCAACACTCATGTCAGCCCAAATAATTTGTTCGGATTCTGTTGTCGATAATTTTGAAATTTGTCGCAGCTTTAAAAGATTTTCTTTTCGTTTATCTTGAAAAGGCATTGTCATTTTTATCAATTCTTCACGCAATGATTTTTGTTCAGCCGCAGCTAAACTTTCTGGGATGGGCATATTGCTGACAGCTTCGATAAAGTGTACATACAAACGATCAATGCCTTGCAGGCCTTGGGCTTGAATCAAATCAGATTTTGACATTTTGATTGAGCTTGAAAATGCAGTGAAGGCTTTATCGAGTTTTTCAGTTTTCATTGCCAATACTGTTGCAAATTTTGATTCACGCGCTTTGACACTTTGTGAAACAAATTCTTTCTCAAGAACTTGGGCTTGGATTAAGCGGGCCTCGGCACGAATGTCAGTATCAACAGGTCTTGAATTAGCTTTCATTGAAGTGTTGAAGGCTTCGGTATATTTTTTTTCAGCAAAAAACTTTTTGGCCTTGTTGATAATAATTTGTGTCGCGTACGGTTCAATATTTTCTGCGGCCAATTGGTTTTCAAGTGCGATCAATTCGGCTTGGTTTTTATTATCACCAAATGACTTTAAAAGTTTACCACGTAAAGCAACCTTTTTAGATTTTTCAGCTTGATCATAAAGTGCTTTGTAACATCCACGTGCTTCGGGCAACTGCGAATTCACACGCAATAAATCACATGATAATTCTAAATGAGCCAATGCTTTTACTGGTTCTAATTTTGCTAAAACACGACTGGTTTGAACAGATTTTTTTAATTGACCAGCATCAATGTAAGCCTTCAATGCTTCTTTGGTTGAATCTAAATTACGTCTATCTTGCGGGAACTGTTCGGCATATTGTTGACTTAAATCAGCACCCTGAACTTCGAAGCCGTTTGAATAGGCTAATGAAATGGATTGCCATAAAGCATCTTGTGATAATTTTGTATTTTTATGTTTTGTAGCGAATTGCTTTAATAGCGCGATACGTTTCTGGGCATCAAGTGTTGCTGAATCAGTTTGAATTTGAGAATAATTTGCTTCTTCAGAAATCTGACCTAGTGATTTTTTGCGATTCGCATCCGTTGTTTTTAAATTCGCAGCGTCTGCAAACTTTTGAATATTTACGAAATCTTTTTTAATATTATAGATATCTAAAATAATATCTTCGGCTTTTGTTTTTAATTCTTTATTTTTTGCAGATTGAGCAAATGGAGTTAATGATTTTAAAGATAAATCATAATCTTGTTGTTTATAAGCGATGAAGCCTAATTTAAATTGCAAAGATTCAACATGTTCACCGTTAGCAAATTCTTTGATGTATCTGATAGCCAAGTTTTTCTGTTTTTCAATTAATAGGGGGTCTTCGTTTTTGTTTTCTTTGATCATTTGCTTTTCAAGGCTGAACAGCGCACCATAAAGCGCATCGTGGGCTTTTGTTTTGTCTAAAATTTTATTCAAAGACACTTCTTCGTAATTCTGTTCAGACAATTCAAATTTTTCTTGTTGAAACAACAATTCAGCGTAAGCATACCGTGATGTTGAATCAGGAGCTGAGGCGTCCTCTTGAGATAATAAAATTTCAAAAGCTTGTTCTGTTAAACGAGAAAATTCATTATGCTGTTTATTCTTAAGCCAGATATCCCACCATTTTTTAGAAATATCTAAGCTGACTTTACGGAATTCAGTTTTACATTCTTGGTTGATTTCGGCTTTACAGAAATCGCCCATTTTTTTCATATAACTGATAACAACATCACGCTGTTTTAATGTTTCGTTAGTTTCAATTAATTTAGCGTATGATTTTGCAGCATTAATATTTTGCGGATACTTATCGATAAATTCTTTAACGAAAATACTGATTTCCTTAAATCTTGAATGTGATTCGTACAAATTGGCTAAGTTCATAATGACTTCGCCCAGTTCGTTTTCAGTTGTGATACGACTGAAAAAACCAAATAATTCCTGTGGCGGTACCGATTCACCAACAAATAATGTCAAATCACGAAGTGCTTCTTTGCGTAAATTAAATTTCTTTTGATCAGTGCTATCGGCAGGATTATTTTTAACAACAGTTAATAATTTCTGAACGCCAGCATCTGTTTGTTTTAAATTATATAAACACCAAGCAGATTTATAAATACCATACGGATAGGCTTTTGATTTTGGATAGTCTTCAATTTTTTGAAATTTTTCAAGACCGACTTTGAAATTTTGTTGGTTATAATAAATTTCACCAACTTCTAAAAGAGCGTCAGGGACCAAGCTTGATTTTGGATGTTCAAGAACTAATTTGTTATATAAATCTTTGGCGCGTTCAGTTTGTTTTGTTTGTAAATGCGCAAGGGCATTGTTAAATAATGCGGCGTCCATGTCTTTGTATTTAGGGAATTCTTTTTCAATTTTATTGTAAATTGTGATTGCATTTTTTAATGATTCAATGGCCTTTTGATTTTGTACGCCTAAGTTAGTTAACTTTTTATCAAAACGTTGGTTTAGATCGAAAAATCGCCCTGACTTTGCACGGCGCATATACAGTTCAGCCAGACGATAATTTAAATCGGCCTCGTCGGGGGCGCCTTTTTTTCTTTTGATAATATTTGAAAGTGATTCGATCGCTTTGTTTTCTGCACGAGTGATCAAAACTTCTGATTTAAAGGCCGTTTCTTGGTTGACCTCTTCATTTTCAGAATTTAATTTTACTTCGGGTAAGAGGCCTTTTGTGTTTTCTGCAGCGGCAAAAATTTGCGAGCTGATCAACGTCATCAAGGTTACTTTTAAAATATACGAAGTAAAATTAAATTTATTTTTCATGTCATTGTCCTACAGTTGTCACAAGTTTTAAATTTGGAAAACCCGCCATCGATGCTGTGTACATGACTTTACGAATGACAGAGTACGGAAGCGCCTCGTCAGCTTGTAATAAAACATTACCGGTTTTTGCGAGTTTTTCATTTTCTTTATTAAAATTTTGTAATTCTTCAAATAGTGGTTTGATGAAATTAGAGTCGTTCGGATCAATGGATGCTTGATCAAAAGAATTCGCATTTAATGATGCCAATAGCTTTCTATCAAATTTTAATTCCGTGGCCGATACTGAAAGTTTAACACCATTGATCGGATTTTTTTCGCTGGCTGATTGCGGTAAGCGAACACCATTTACTGCGTCCAGATTCACTTCACTGGTTGAATATGTTTGCAATAAAAACACAAGCAATATTGTAAACATATCTGTCATTGAAGTAATATTTAAAGCAAACGATTGATTTCTTTTTAATGGAACTGAAAATCTATTTCTGCGTGACATAAATTATCCATCCAACATGTTTGAAAAAACGACTTCCGGAAACATGTAATCCGTCGAAGTGTCTTGGCCTGTTTTAGGATCTTTGACGGGGAATCTGACGTCTGAAACGCGAACTTTACGGGCTTCATCCATGATTTTTACCAAATCTTTATACGGAATTTCTGCATCAGGATTTAAATCGATTTTAAAAATTTCAGGATGGGCTTTTTTGACTTCAACAAATTTGGCATGCAAAGTTGCATAGTCAATTTTTTTGTTCGAATCAAAACCGATCACTTCAATTTTTTCTTGACCATTTTCACTGACAACAATTTTTACGCCTTCGGTTTTATTCACTTCGACAGCAATTTGTGCAGACTTTGGATTGTTTTCTTGTTTCTGAATGGCTTCTTGAACAACCTGTGGTAAATCTGTTTCGATAATCATCATCTGCACAAATGCAGATGAGACCAACAAAACCGGAACCAATTTCACCATCACAGCCAGTAATGGTGCCAGATCTAATTCGAATTCAGAATTATGATTAATATTTAATTTAAATCGACGTTTCATAAATTCTCCTGATAAATTTTTCTTAAAAAACTTGAACGGTTAAAAAACTGTTCATTTTATTTAAGAAGCTTTTGAATTTGTCGTCGGAGGAACTGCTGCATTCATCCCAGTGCCCTTTGGTGCGGTCATGTCTGGGAAAACATGATCTTTACCAAGTCCTGGAATATGACTGCTTGTTAAAGTTTCTGTTAACTTAGAACATTTTTCTGTTAATTGTTCTAATAATTCATTTTGACGAGAAACTAAAAACGAAAACGCAACCATGGCAGGAATTGCAACCGCAAGACCTAGTGCTGTTGTATACATCGAAACCGCGATACCATTTGCAAGCATCGCTTGTTTTGTTGCAGGGTCAGCTTGAGCAACGGCTTGGAAGGATAAAATCAAACCGTGAATTGTACCTAACAAACCTAACAGTGTTGCAACGTTAGCAAGCATTGATAAATAGTGAAGGCGTTTTGTATAAAAGGGAACTGTTTCGGCCATCGCAATATCTTGCGCTTGAAAAATAGTCTCATCATCGCGATCGGCTTTTTCTAAAATTAATTTGTAAGCACGAGCTAAAGGTTTTGATTCAAGCTGTGCGCAAGTGACAATAGCTTCATCAATTTTTTTCGATAAAACTAAAGTTTGAATTTTGTTTGTGAAAGACTCAACATCCAGACCGTACGCAAAATACAAAGTTTTTGCGCGCTCGACACAAAGTGCAGCTCCGGCAATACCTGTTGCAATGATTGTCCATCCGATGAAACCTGCGTCGGCGATAAAGTGTAATAATCCCATTTTGTTCTCCCTTGTTATTTTTGTTAAAAAAATATGTTATACAAATAAACTATGCAGATTTGCCGCTGACCCAATCTTGGATCGCAGCTAAACCTGTTGATTGTATATCGAGAAAACGTACCGTATAGTAGAGTCCAGATTTTGCATTTAATCTTTGTTTTGAAAAATTTTTGCGAATCACTTCGCACTCGACGTTAAAAGCAGGACCAGACTGGTCTTTGGATTTAACATGAATTTTTAATTGATCACCCAATTGAATCAAAGGCGTGTTCAATAAACACAGACCACCAGCTTCAGAAATAGAAACTAATGTGCCATCAAAAAAACGAATATTATTATGACCGATCACAGGAATATTTGTATCTGTGCGCGGATTTGTACGTTTCGCAAAAGCATTTAATAATTCAGAATCTTTTTGCAATAATACTTTAAAGCGATCACTACTGAATTCTTCAAGTTGATGAATTTGCGTCCATGCTTCTAAATGTGGAGCCCAAACATAATTGTAATCCATCAATTGATTTGATTGCAGCATTTCAATGACGGTTTTATAATCGTAGGGTCCGTATTTTTGATCACCCATCAGTACATGCCAGTTTGTTTGAGGCTCTAACATAATTTTATTTTCCTTTTCGTTAGTTTTTTATTTAAATTAAGGGATCAAAATTTATCAGTACTTTGTCACCAGTCACTGGCTTGTATGTTCCGTGGATTTGCACTGTGTTTGTGACTGCATCGTATGTCCAACCGTTGGTTGCGTCTTGTGGTAAACTAATATTATTGATGACAACACGAATTGATGACAACACAGGATTTTTACTTAATTGATAAATCGCAGCTTGGCTGCCTTCGATGGTCGAGCTGATATTATCAAGGACTGTTGAAAATGGACTGCAAATAGAATTTTTTGTTCCACCTGTTAAATCAGATAAACCCATATAACGTGTCGAAATTTTCATTTCAACACCCAAAGTATTTTTACAAGCTGTATCGAGGACACCGATTGTTGAAACTGAATAATTTGTTGTCGGTGCACCGGCAGTAAATGTATTTAAATACGAAACATAATTTGAAACAGGATGTAAAGTCGGTTGAGTATAAGACTCGTTCAAGTTAATATCATCATGTGAAAAATCGTCAGCATCTGAAATAATAATTACAGATAAATACGCGTCCGCTCTGTGAAAGCCAGAATTCAAAGAACTGTTTAAGACAGCTTTGATACTTGAAAAAGCACGTTCATCACCACTTCCCGTTGTGCCGACCAAAACATTTGATGAGAAATTACTTTTCAATCGAGCGATTTCTGTTGCTAAAGTCAGATCGTAATTATTTTTATCAATAATATAAACTGGAGTCGGCGTAACACCTGAACGAAAACGAGTTTGGTTCACGTTACAAAGCGAGCACAATGATGCGATAAATTGATCTCCGTAATAAGCATCTGTTGTGCCGACAGCAATCCGGAAGTCATAACCTTTTGAAATAAAACGATCGATGAACGACGAAAAATTATTTGAAAGGTTTGTTTGTGATGCGGCCATCGAACCCGAATTATCAACCAAAAATAAAACATCTAGTTTTCGTGGCTGAAAAGTTGCTGTTTGTTGAAACGAAGAAGAATCTGACAAAACAGAAAACGATGATCCACCTTTATCGCAACCAACCATTGCTAAAAGCACCGCTGCTGCTAAAAGATTTTTTTTCAAATTTTGCTTCAACATATATTCTCCGTTCGTGTACGTGTGATAAGACTATCGTCTAATCCAGTTCAAACATTTAACTTAAGAATTACATTACAGAAGAATGATTTTTCATTCTAATCGGCGTCTAAGCAGCTGATTTCAATTTAGTATTTGTGGTATTGTTTCAAATTGGACCACGTTAAGTGGCTGAAAAGATTTAAAAAATATTTTTTGTACGAATTTTAATAAATAAAATCGAAAAATAGATCGACAGATTTTAAGTATTTTTTTTTGAATGTTTGAAATTATGTCGATTTATTTTTCACTATTTTCCAAAGTTTTTCTTTCTCATCATTTGACAAAGAAACAAATTTTTCAAGATCACCTTCA